>JAHHIL010000069.1 GCA_019358975.1 Trichocoleus desertorum ATA4-8-CV12 | reverse complement strand
GAACATGTGATTCGTCGTTTCAAAATCTTCCGCATTTTTTCAGGGCGGTATCGCAACCGCAGAAAGCGGTTTGGCTTGCGCTTAAACCTGATTGCGGGCCTGCTCAACTACGAACTGGCACACCCTTTCCTATTCATGCAGGAGGTCTACTGTACCTCACTCATGATCGCCAGAATCCCTATGACCCCAAGCTCCGCTTTTACGCACAGAGAATATCTATATCGCTGGATACTGTCTCTGCTATTGAGTGAAGGAGGTTTTTGACTGACTCTATCGCTCCCCTGAAAAGCTAGAAGTTTTAGTTGAGTGAGTCAACCTGCCCCCACCTCGCTCCAGTTTCGTCTGCTGTGTAATCTAACTGCTGAGTGGTTTGCTGATTTCCAACCATTTTCTGATCCAATTTATCAACCTTTAGCTAAAGAGAAGTTCGGAGCGATTGCTGAAGACATAAAAGCGATCGAAACCTGGGAAGTTCGGATGTGATGGTTAGAAACCCAGTAAAATTTGGCAAAGCACTTCAGTCTGAAGATCTCAATGCCAAAACCCAAGGCTTTTGAAGAACAATATCCCACTATCCATCGCTTTGTCGAAGAAATTGGCTGGATTGAAATTGGGCAAAATGAGATGATTTCTGCTTTTGTCCGGGCATACGATTTAGGTGGCACCGTTTACGAAGGCGAAGATAGCTATCCTAGCCTGGAAGCTGCACTCCAGGATCTAGAGGCAGGAATCAAAGCTTATCTGGATGAGAACGGCATTTAGCACTAAAAGCCCTCCATAGCATTGGGGTTATAGCTTCAGACGAGACGCTAATGATAGTGAGGCATCGCGCAAGATTTTTTGGGATGTTTGAAAGGGAAATCACCAGTTCAACGCATGTTCAGGATGCTTTCCCATTTCAAAACTTGACGGAGGGCTGAGCCGGATAATGGTGCGCTCGAGCACTAAGCCCTACCCAAACTCGTAGCCCTGACTAACCCAATAATGCCAGTCAGCGATCGCTTGCTGCGTCTCTTCGTCTGCCTCGGGAGCCTCTAGCTGAATCAACGGCACTGCTAGGGTATCGCCCTCCCACTCAATCTCCACAAACATCTCCTGCTCGCACTCATCCTCTGGTGCCATACCAACCACCTCTAAAGTTGCGCCTTCTTTCACAGGAGAAATACGCCGCTTACTGACACAGGCTGCTGTGAAGGGAAACTGCATCGTGTCCTGTAAATAGTAGTACCAACCCATCGCTTGCTCTTCGGGTCCATAAGCATCCACCACAATTTCCATCGTGATGCGCTCCTCACGCTCCTCGTCCCGCTCCACTTTTGCCATAGCAGCCATCCCACATATTACCGAGTACTACACTACACCTGGATAAACTTCAACGCTCTTTTGCCAGGTCAGAATTGCATAACAACGGCAAGAGTTCATTGGGATTGTCAACCCTGTAGCTGGATGGATGATCCGCTGTAGAAGGCTCGTTGATTTAGCCAGAGCTTGGGTTGCTCTAAGGGTCGGTGGGTGATCCATTATTCAGTAAGGGCTTTTCTAGGTTGGGTTGTAAAAAACTACTTATCTAGCTCATTTGTTGCAACATTGCTCAGCGAACAGCAACACGATGGCTAGATTGAAGGTTATCACTAAATATCGCCTATATTCCTGCCTCGACAAGAGCCCGCTGTAAATCATCCAAAATTCCTAAGCGCTGTGCCCACTCTGCAAGATAGGCATAGTCCAAAGCCTCAGTCTGTACTTTCAGAACCCCCAAGACATCTCGCCATTGTTTCTCAGACTGGGTGCCACGGCCCCAGAGCAGCTTTGCTAAAATCAGATCCTCCGGTGCGATCACCCACACCTCTAGCACGCCAGCTTCATCGATCGCTTCTCGGCGACGACGAGCCAGCTTGGAGCGATCGAAGGCAGAATCCGCATTGAGGAGCAGATCTGCATTCAGCACCTGCTCCATGTGAGTCACGCTCAAAGTACTACCTTGACCCCGCTGAATCTCTTCTATCGCTCCTAGGGGACAGTAAAAGCCCTCTTGCTCTAACACAGCAGCAAGCTGGGCAATGTCCTCTCGCCTCAGCTCGACGACTACATCCATGTCTCGTGTCGTTCGCGGATCACCATACATGCTGGCTGCAACACCACCTGTGATGTAGTAAGGGATGCGAAGCTGCTCTAAGACTGGATGCAGCAGGCGAGCAATTTCACTAGGGTCTTGTATCCACATGGCTGGGTCACTCGTCGGGGTCAGGCAGGGCAACCACTTCTCATCTAAAATCGCTTGGGCAAAGCGAAGCCGAAACGTAGACTCATTGGCCTTCTGCATGCCTCGCAAGGATACTGCCCTAGCCCATCGAGTGAGTTTTGCGGCTATCCTCCAGCGCTGAGCGTTAGTGCGCTGCCGCAAAAGCTGAAATTGATAGACATCCGACTCAACACTCGTGTCGGCTGCTTGGGGTTGGTACCCTGCCTTGGCAACTACCATACGAGACTGACCGCCCTGTTCTCAATACTTGCTTAACCGTCAAACTTCGATGGAAAAAGAAAGAGCAAACCCAAGCGATCGCCTGAATTCCTGTCTTCACTATAGTTATTGTAAGGGACTAGAGTTGCCAGCCGTCTTTGATTCCAGGAGCGGGTTACTGACTCAATCAATCCAGCATGGTTCAAGAAGAGACTAAGCTGTTTTACGTAGTGATGACACCGGCCATTGACCTGTTGGTGCTGAGTTGCGTCGTTCATTCTGGTTAGGGTCCACCAGGAACTGCAAAAATTTGAGTGGAGCAGGTGGTTGCTGGGTTGGATCTCCCTTGGGGCCTTGCCTTCCTGCCCAATCATGACCTGCTGGTGACGGAGCGACGCAGACCTGTGCGACTGGTGCGAGGAGGCAAGCTGCTGCGATCGCCACCGTACCAATGACTGCTAGTGGAGAAGGGGGTCTGCTCGGCATTACCACCCACCCTAACCTTGCTAACAATCGGCGCTTCTCTCTTTACTACACCACAGACAAAAATGGCAGATCGGTGAACCGAGTGGGACGCTAGCAGTTGTCCAGAGGCGGAGGCAAAGCTACCCGCGACAAAATCATCATCGACAACATTCCCGTTGCCCAATACCACGATGGCGCAAGCGATAGATAAACTCTATGCTGGCAATCGAGCAAACTACAAATAGTTGTGCTTGTAGACAATAGATCTCGGTTGGCAAACCACGGCATTCTCAGAGCATGAGGCAATATGAGTGAGGTTAAGCGCCGGATTGGCTTGGAGCAAGAATTTTTTATCGTCGATCCAGAAGGTATCATCGTCGATCGCGCCGATGAACTGCTGTGCTGTTGCCACGATCTGGCTAACGCTGAAGGTCGCAACCCAGACTATTTCGCGCCGGAATTTGTCAAGAGCATGTTGGAAATTAACACAGTTTCTGCATCCAGCGTTTTAGAACTAGCAGACAACTATTTGCGGAATTTGCAACTGCTGCTGAAGGCAACAAAATCACTGCAACTGCGGCTCTATCCTCTGTCGCAATACCCGCTACACTTGGCTCCGGTGATTCGGGATGAATCCAGCAATTCTCAGTATGAGAATGATTCTTACAGAAACACTCGTTGTTGACAGTTAGGACTGGCTAGAACCCGAATTCTGCCGCTCATAAAATTGAGTGCACAATCCTTTAAATGCTCTTATTTTAGTACAAATGTTTCAAAATGAGAATTGCTGCCAGTATCAGGAGCAGTAAATTTCAACTGCAATCAGAAAAGGCTTAACATGATCGTCCCAGCTCAAGCTCCTAACCCTTCATCGCAAAAGGAAAAACCCCGATCGCCTGCATTAGGCAAGGTTGGGGTTTTGTTTTATCTTCTCCGTCTGCGTTCCCGCCGCTCGTCATGTTCAACCATCCAGAAGTCAATTGGAATGCATTACATTAAAAGCAAGGCGTTGCAGAATAGAAGTATGAATTGAGGTTATTCTGGATGCAATGTCCTGAGTGTGGCTCCACTCATATCCGTAAGAATGGGAAAAAGCGAGGTAAACAGAATCACATCTGCGTGACTTGCTCTCGCCAGTTCCTCGACCACTACGAGCCTCACCTAGGCTACTCGGATGAGGTCAAACGAGAATGCTTGAAGATGTACGTCAACGGCATGGGATTCCGTGGCATTGAACGAGGTCATTGCGAGTGCATCACACCACTGTGATTAACTGGGTCAAACAAGTGGGTCAGCATCTCCCCGATGCTTATGACCCAGAAACAGTTCCGCAGGTCGGAGAACTGGATGAACTGGAAACCTTTGTCAGGGGTAAAAAAACAAAATCTGGCTCTGGACGGCAGTTGACCACTTCACCTGTGGAATTTTAGGGTGGGTGTTAGGGGACCATAGTGCCGAGACGTTTACTCCCTTATGGGCAGTTGTCGCTCAATGGCAGTGCTATTTCTATGTGACTGACGGATGGAGTGTTTATCCGGGTTTTATTCCAGAGGGGGACCAGATTGTGAGTAAAACCTATATGACCCGAGTCGAGTCAGAAAATACCCGCTTACGGCACTATCTAGCTCGTCTGCATCGCAAGACGTTGTGCTATTCCAAGAGCGAGGAAATGCTGAGACACTCGATTCGCTTGTCACTTCACTACTTGAAATTCTGGGATGTGCCTGTTCCAGCTTAGTTCATACCTTCATTCAGCAATGCCAGAATTCTCTCTTCTCAAACTCATCGGTCTCCAACGTCAAGCCCTAAACCGTATGAATCGCAGTGGTTTTGTTGGGCTGCCATGGACGCACCATTGTGTCAAGAAGATGTTCCATAACATTGGACAGATTTGGGCAAAGACCTGTATGAACTCGTGAGGTCTGAATCACGGTGCTGCGAGGAGCCACAATCCAGTGGAAGCGATCGCGTTGAGGTAGCTGACCGATGGGTCCTGCTTGTTTTCCTCCAGCACAAATGAGTGGAATGGCTGCGAGATAATCTCGAATAGTTTCAAGATCAATTGCAGGGTCAAGTGCCATCAGGCGCTGCTCATCTAGCTCAATGCGGGCTTCGAGAAATTTGCTGCTCGCACATGAAACAACGACCCCCACATTCACAAACTCCTCGCGCTCAACTCTAGGAACAACGCGGATGATGGCGTAATCATACGTTAAGAGCTTGTGCACGAACTGCTTCCTCCAGAAAAACACGCGGCGCTTCCAGCCGCCTCACTAGGTATTCAATATAGGCTTCTCGATGTTGAAGATCTCCACTAAATGGAGATTCTTCCACTAGCCAAGCCTCAGGAATCAGCTCCACGATGAACTTGATGACGCTTGGTGTAAGCCGTTCCGTTATTTTTGCATCTACCTCTCTAAGAGTGCTAGCACAATGGAGTAAAACATGATCCTTAATGGCAGGGAAAGGAGCACGGCTACGTTCTAAGTAATTGCTCCAGGTATGGTGGAAGTAGAGAGCTGCACCATGATCGATCAGCCACAATCGGCGGTGCCACATCAGCATATTGGTGTTACGGGCTGTGCGATCGATGTTCGTCACATAAGCATCAAACCAGACGATTAAAGAGGCAAGGGCAGCATCAGGTTTTGCTGTAATGGGGTCAAATGTAACAGAGCCAGGAAGATAGTCAAGGGCCAGATTCAGACCGACACTCGCCCGAATCAAGTCTTGTATTTCTGGGTCAGGTTCAGTGCGGGCAAGTTCAGCATCGAGGTGAACGAAAACAATCTCAGGGACGGGTAATCCCAAGGATCGAGCTATTTCCCCTGCCAGCAACTCAGCAATCAGAGCTTTCGCGCCTTGCCCAGCTCCTCGAAACTTTAGGACATACATGCCATCATCATCCGCTTCAACAATGGCTGGCAGCGATCCACCTTCGCGCAGCGGAGTGACATATCGAGTCGCAATAACGGTTCGTAAGCTCATCTTTTGACCCAACGCTCTGAGCTGTTTATAATAATCACTTTGTCACGGCTAGCTCGGGAAAACAATGAGCCATGAAGCAAGACCCGCTTGAGCTTGAGCGGCGATTTGCCCAAATGGCAACGGCGGATGGGCTGTGGCAACTGATTATCAATATGAGTTCGGAGCGCGATCGCGGGCTATATGAAAGTGAGCTGTTTAGCATAACCTATCCACACAGGAGTTACTTGTGTAGCTTCCTACCAGTGGCGAAGCGCTAACCCTCAAGTCTTTAACTGCAGATGCAAGAGAGGAAACGGTTTACCCATACTATCGAACTGCGCTCGCCCTTCGATTTGAAATTCCATCTGTAGATAGAATCCTACTGCTTGTTCATTCTGTTCGTTTACATCCACTTTTGTCGCACCCAGAATCTCGATAGCATGTCGGACTAGTTGTCGTCCGATTCCCTGTCCCCGCCAGGATGGATCAACGAACAACATTTCAATTTTCTTCTCAACCACACCCATGAAGCCAATCACTTCACCTTGATGATCTCGCACGCAGTCCAACTGGGCTATCTGAGAAAGTCTGTTGAGCACCAAGGGTTTGAAGAACTGAATGTCTGTCTCTGAAAGAAAAGTATGGGTGGCTCGGACAGAGGCTTCCCACACTTCAACAACGCGTGAAAAGTCTGTGGTTGAGATTAGCGAAATGTCATCTTGTCGTTGCATCGTTCTTCAGAACTTACCTCTTTGTTAGATTTCGACTTGTAGTTTACAAGGTCGCGATCGCGGATTTGCGTCCCCTCAGTAGCTTGACTCAATGGATGCTGCTGAATTTGGGCCAGAATTCGATTAGTGACCTCAAGCCTTTGACCACGCTGAAAAATTTGGAGCAATTGTTTTTAGTAGAATATCAGATTCAGAATCTAAGCCGTTGGCATTCCTGAAGCAACTCATGATACTAGTTATGAGCGGCAGTTCGATTACCGACCTGAGGCCCCTGCGATCGCTTGAGCGTCGGTTAGGCTCAGTTGCTCTAGGCGGAGGGGTAGGGGGTAAGTGGTGAGTGAACAGCCGGCAAATGCTTCAAGCATTACAGGTCGCATCGCCCTCAGCCACGGCATCGACGCCAGTCAAGTGTAGTGAGTTGTATGCCGCAATCGTGATATCTATCCAAACTCAGAAGAAAGCCAAGGGCGATCGCTCGTGCAACTTTTTTCCAATTGAGGAAGATCACTAAGCCAGGGAAGTGCGACTCATCCATGCCAGTTGTCAATTCGGATATCTGCTTGCAGTGGCTCTAGGGTTGAAAGAGCGATCGCCCCTCTGGTCTCACCGGAACGATCAGCCACAACAGATTTCAATTAAAGACGAATTGAATAGAAGCCTGACTGCTTTGACACTGGTTTAAGCCCGATCGCTAGTTCCAACCAATCCTTTCCGGGAATACTGCAAAAAACTCGTTAATATCGGTTTAATTCCCAGCTACACAGTTAATCACAATGGATGGAAGCTGTTCTAGTGATGGTTATTAACGCTGCGAGAATACAAAGTAAGTGATCAAGGACAACACGTTCTTCAAACCCAAATATTTTAGTCATGTGGGTCAATGGGGACAGTTGTCCCCACACTCCTTCAGGGTAATTGCCGTTTCCTTTGCATTATCCTTACCGTGCTGAGCGCCGCATTGCGAACAAAATCCTCTGGGTCGGTTTCAGCGACCTGCTGCAATTTTGCTTCTATTTCCAGCGATCGAAATGGTCTTGCTGAGTTCAGCGTTACCTTTCGAATACCGGCATCTGGGTCATCTACCAATTGGCCCAGTACTTTTTCCGCTTGGACCTCAGGGAGATTGCGAAGGCTTGAGGCTGCTGCAACCCGCACCACCGCTTCCGGGCTAGCAGCAGCGGTTTGGAGGACAGCAACTGCCGCTTCGGTCTGAATCAAACTTGCCAGATAGGTGGCTTTTGAAGCCAAAGCTAAGTCTTCCCCTTGGACTAGCTCCAGCAAAAATGGGATAGCTTCGGGTCCAAGTTCCTTTGCCCGGTTATAGTTCACTTCTTCCGCATCCAGATAGAAGCGAACATTTTGCATGGTAATTGGCATCATTCTCTCCTTAGCTTGCAAAGGTCAACGTGCTCGCCCGCATCGAATTTACCTCAACCGATAAGAGGTCAGGCGGAGGATTCGTAATGTTTGAAGTGCCATTGCCGGTCATCAACCGATTGTTATCACTCACATGGTTCAACCCTAAAACATGGCCGACCTCGTGGGCGAGCGTCCAGACTGTGGCAATTTGAGCCACTACCGCCCCAGGTCGACCCGCAGGATGGGCGGCACAGCCGTTAAACACTGGAACGGTTGAGCGCACGAAATAGACCACCACATCACGACCCCAGGCGTTATTGCGGTTGGCAAAGAGTTGGGTCTGCTCTGCGGTGACTGATCCCAGGGTGCAGGAGCCCACCTCAACATCGTCCAGAGCTGGCAAATTCAACGTTTCCGTACTCACCCAGTGCACACGAATGCCCACTGCTTCATAAACCTGCTGCATGGCCGCAACCATGCGATTGACCGCAATATTGGGATTTGTCAGAACTTTGAGGTGCAAACGCAGGGTTTGCTCGCCTAGCTCAAAACGGTTGTCTGCTGTGTTCAATAGCCATCCCCCAAAGCGAGTACCGTTGGGAGCCATCATCGGCACGTTGAAAGTATTTCCCGCGAACCGAAAGATACCGATGCCCCAGGGACTAGTGACGAGAATGTCATCACGACCATCCCCCGTAAAGTCCACTAGACTCTCAAAGTGGTTGTCCGCTGTGTTCAATAGCCATCCCCCAAAGCGAGTACCGTTGGGAGCCATCATCGGCACGTTGAAAGTATTTCCCGCGAGTTTGAGCACCCCAATGCCCCAGGGGCTGGCAATCAAAAGTTCAGATTTGCCATCCCCATCAAAATCGGCAGCAGGTCCAATCCGATTATCCAGCGTGTTCAGCAACCAGTCGCCAAAGCGAGTGCCGTTGGGGGCCATCATCACTGCGCTTAGCGTATTCCCTGACAGCTTTAATACCCCAATGCCCCAGGGGCTGGTGATGATGATCTCGGCTCTGCCATCCCCGTCCAAATCGGCCGTTGTGACGACATGGTTGTCTACGCTATTGAGCAACCAGCCACCAAAGCGGGTGCCATTGGGAGCCATCATCACTACAGTCAGCGTGTTGCCCGACAGCTTCAATACCCCAATGCCCCAGGGACTGGTGACGAGAATTTCATCTCTGCCGTCTCCATCGACATCCCCCACTGGGCTGAAGCGATTATCGGCTGTATTCAGCAGCCAGTCACCAAAGCGGGTGCCATTGGCAGCGATTGCCGACACCGTCATCGTATTGCCCGATAGCTTAAAAATGCTGAGACCCCAGGGGCTGGTGACCAAGATTTCGGCTCGTCCGTCTCCATCAAAGTCTCCCACGGGGCCAAATCGGTTATCAGCTGTATTGAGCAACCAGTCGCCAAAGCGAGTGCCATTGGGGGCCATCATTGCTGCGGTGAGGGTATTGCCGGATTGTTTCAAAATACCGATGCCCCAGGGGCTGGTGACCAGAATTTCAGTTCGCCCATCTCCATCGAAATCGGCCATCAGGTCAAATCGGTTATCGGCTGTATTGAGCAACCAGCCACCAAAGCGAGTGCCATTGGGGGCCATCACGGCGGAGGTCAAAAGGTTGCCCGACAGCTTCAACACGCCAATGCCCCAGGGGCTGGTAACAGGGATTTCAGAGATCCCATCCCCATCAAAATCACTCTTCCTTCTGATCATTATTCAGTCCCCTAACAACGGGAAAATACACATTGCTACGAATGATTCAACGATTAACTCAATCTTGAGGCGCGATATCTCAAATTTAGACGGGAAAAGCAGGTGAAAAATTACCCTCATGGGTACTCTTGGCACGGGACTAATAGTGGGGGAGATCTGCTAAGAACCTACTCCAACGCCAATTCAGGGGATCACTAATTTCAATACCAATGCTTTAGAAACTCAAACATTGAGAGACGCGATCGCCCTCTGTCCCTGCATCTCTGATGCTTTCAAAGATTGTTGAAGCGTTTGGACGCTGTGGTGCCCAGATCTCTTCTCAATCCACGTGTAGAGATGTTTTAGTGCTGCTCATCTAGACCAAAGCCATGAATCTGAAACGGTGAGTAGTACCCTCAGGGGTACTGTCAAATAGCATCAAACCTAGTGATAGTGGATACGGAAATGGCTGAGGGATATCGGGTTAATCTTTCCAGCAACCGCTTTTCCATGAGGTCAACTTGACACTTCACTGACTTGCCAGTTCCATAAACAAGTTGGAGGAACCTCATGGATGACAACGCTGATAATCAACCCTTCTCCAGCGATCGAACGGCATCTCAATCCACAATAGTGAGCGGGCAATGACCTTTACTCCCTCTACCTACACAAACTTTGTCTCGGCGGCGTCGGTCGCTCAGGAACGCCTCTTTTTGCAGTATATGGGAGGGCGCGACGATTTTGACATCGTGATCGTTGGCTCCGGGATCGGTGGTGGCATCCTCGCAGACGACATGGCCGAGCGCCTTGGCACCCAGAAGCGAATCCTTGTGTTAGAAGCCGGGTCATTCATCTACCCTACCCACGCTTACAACATCTGCCGATTTCCGAACGCAGACCTTGCTAAACACTTTGGGTGTGACACCTTCTGGCAGGCGGGAGATTCCCGCTCGCAAAACTTCATTGGTGAGAAACCTCAACTCAACTTCGGGGGACGGTCGATCTTCTGGTCGGGTCTGATCCCCAGCGTGCAGGGATGGGAACTCGACTTCTTCCCGCCCCAGGTACGGCAAGACCTGGCTGGAGGACTGCTGAACCAAGCAGGTGCGGCCATGAACGAATCGCGGTCGATGGGGTCCACGGCACAAGCTGTGGTCGCGCGCTTGCGCCAGTCGCCGCTGGCCTCGGACTTCTCGATTCAGGAAACCCCACGGGCGCTGCACCAACCCTATCTGGAAGCTGACGGCACGCCGAAAGACCAGTTCTTCACAGAGCCCACGGGGGTCTTCAATACGGCTGAGTTACTTGTCAACCAGGTCGGACTGACACCAGGGGTTAGACCTGGCGATGGTCCCGGACTCCACATTCTCCTCAACCATTACGTCGAGGATGTTCAGAACCATGACGGACATGTTGCCCTCGTTGTCCGCAACACGTTAACGGGTCAGATCCGCACCTTCCGCGCGGGCAGTGTAGTTCTCGCGGCGGGTTCGATTGAAAGCCCGAAGCTACTGCGACGCTCCAGTCTGTATCCGTCGCTGTCACCGGAAACACAAGCCCTGATTGGTCGGGGGCTCACTGACCATCCCACCTCGAATGAGATCACGACGTTTGCGACGAGTATTGGTAACGTCAGCCTTGGACAAGATGACCACGCCAAGATTGTCTTTTATTCTCGTGGGCTACGTGACTCGAACAACGAAATCCGCTACCCGTTCAACGTCGAAATGAATATCAATCACGAGTACTGGCACCTGCGAGAGAACGACCCTAGTGAAAGGGGAATGGGCATTCCGACTGGCGCGGCGCGAATCGACATTAAGTTCAGCTTCGGCAACTGCCTCGACGATGGCAATGAAGTGAAGGCGGCCCCACCCTTTGGATATGTGCCGGAGGTTACGTTCCGGAACCTCAGTTGGACGAACCACCTAGCGGAGTCTCGGTTTCCTGCTTTGGCAGGCTGGCAGAAAAGCCCTGCGCACATCTGGGCCGTGCTCAATCAGGTCACCTACGAGATTTTCTCGCAGTTCCAACACAACGGTCAACCCGCTCGTCCGGTCAATGAGGTTTGGTACGGGCAAGGAGGTAAAGGGTTTGGTTGGGGGACGGTCCACCACGCGGCTGGCACCCTACGCATGCCATACAAACCACGCTTCGATGCCCCATTCGCATCCAGCTCAGTCGTTGACGAAAACCTTTGCGTTTCTGGCACACCCCGTCTCTTTGTCTGTGATATGTCGGTGATGCCCTTCAGTTCCGCCGCCAACCCAGTTCGCACGCTGGGTGCGCTCGCTCTGCGCCTGTCTCGACACCTGGGCTAACGAGATGGATCTTCTTAATTTTGCCAAGGCAGGCTGTGACGGGAGCCCTGACTGTGAAATGTCAATGCCATTGCGGGCGATCGCCCTGAAGCGCCTCGTAGCGTTGGTCTTCCTGTCTCACTAGGGGTAGCAACACCTCTTACCCCTCTATCCCCAAATCCGATCGCCTTTACTCCACCAAGCACTCAATCCAAAATCAGGAATTTTCGAAGATTAAAGTGTGGTCTGGGTTCGGCGTCACCAGAGCGATCGCCCCTCTGACTTCTCCGGAATTAGGGAACGCAACGAGGTGATTGAAGCCTTTAGCGTCAATCAACAGGGTAGTTTGTGTCTTACCCTGTTGATTTCAAAGTTTAGATTGTGCAGCTTGTACTTCGGTCTTTATACGACCAAAGGCACCAAAGTTAGCTGAACGAGAATTGGCCTGTAGACCTCAGGTTGATGCCAATATCGCCAGCGCTAAACCCGGTAGTGCCATTGAGGGTAACGAGCAAAGTGCCTGTACCGAATCCGGTATTGTTCTGAATACCGTCTCCCACGCGGAATTCTGTGCTTGTACCCACAGTGCTGACATCAATGTAATTGATCCACGAGAAGGACATCTGATCCCCACCCATGCCTCGAATGAATTGGTGAACGGTATCTGTACCCTCACCATTGTTGTACTGCACAGTATCACTGTTCATGTCACTGCCCAGGGTTAAGACATCGTTGCCTTGGCCACCCACGAGCATGTCACTCCCGGCACCCCCATTAATTGTGTCATCAGTCATTGTCCCCATGAGACTGTCATTGAGTTGAGACCCTTCAATCTGGAAGCGCTCTATGTTGTTGAAGTCTACTCGATTGGACTGGCCAGTACTGGAGTTATGAACACTGAACGAGCCAGAGTAGCCACTAGATCCACTCATATAGAAGGAGCTAGACATGTTAAGACCTTGGCTACCCCCTGTACTCACAGTGGTTGAGTAGTCCACAATGAGCAGGTCGTTACCATTGCCACCATCGACTCGGTCTGTATTACCAAGCCCTGCATTAATGATGTCATTGCCATCACCTGCTCGGATGTCGTCATTGCCAAGGCCACCGTGGATGGTGTCATTGCCTTCTCGGGCATCGATCACATCATCACCAGCATTTCCATTGATGACATCGTTTGCCAAGGTACTAGTGAGGTAGTCATTGAACATAGAGCCTTCAATTTGGAAGCGCTCTATGTTGTTGAAGTTCATTTGGTGAGATTGACCGCTACTAGAGTTATAAACGCTATAGGAACCAGAGTAGCTACCAAAGTCATACGAAAGAGAGGCATAACTAGACAAGCCCAGCCCAGGAGCCGCAGGAGCTGTGTTTGCGCTGACAGTAGCCGAGTAGTCCACAATGAGCAGGTCGTTACCATTGCCACCATCGACTCGGTCTGTATTACCAAGCCCTGCATTAATGATGTCATTGCCATCACCTGCTCGGATATCATCATTACCATTGCCGCCATTGATGGTGTCATTGCCTGCTCCAGCCTCGACCACATCATCACCAGCATTCCCATTGATGGTTTCATCAACCATCGTCCCCATGAGGTTGTCATTGAACTGGGAGCCCTCAACCTGGAAGCGTTCAATGTTGTTGAAGTCCACCCGATTGGACTGGCCAGTGCTGGAGTTATAGACGCTGAAAGAGCCAGAGTAGCTACCAGGATTACTGGGATAAATATAGCTAGACAAGCTCAAGCCAGGAGCCATTGGAAATGAACTGACACTAGTTGAGTAGTCCACAATGAGCAGGTCGTTACCATTGCCGCCATCGACTCGGTCTGCATTACCGAGCCCTGCATTAATAGTATCATTGCCATCACCTGCTCGGATGTCATCATTGCCAAGGCCGCCACTGAGGGTGTCATTGCCTTCGCGCGCCTCGATAATGTCATCACCACCACTGCCATTGAGAAGATCTTCAGCGACTGTACCGTTGAGGTAGTCATTGAACTGAGAGCCCTCAATCTGAAAGCGTTCAATATTGTTGAAGTCTACTCGATTGAACTGACCAGTGCTGGCGTTGTAGAAATCGAAGAATCCTGAGTAGGTACCAGAAGCATTTGTGTAGGTTTGGTTGTAGATGCCAGGAGCAGATTGTCCTGGAGAGACACTGGCACTCGTCAAGTAGTCCACAAGGAGCAGGTCGTTACCATTACCGCCATCGGCTCGGTCTGCATTACCAAGCCCTGCATTAATAGTATCGTTGCCATCACCTGCTCGGATGTCATCGTTGCCGAAACCGCCATTGATGGTGTCATTGCCTGAACCAGCGTCGAGGATGTCATTACCACCATTGCCGATCAAGGTGTCATTGCCGCTGGCTCCCAAAATGACATCATTGGCGTTAGTGCCAACTACATAGAAGCGCTCAATGTTGGAAAACTGGACTTCGTCATAGTTGCCATAGTTATCTTTATAGGCACGGACGGAACCATTGAAACTATTGGGACCCGTCTGAGAGAGATAACTTTGAATTCCAGCAGGTGGCCCGCCATTGCCGACATAGGAGTTAGCGGAGTAGTCCACGACTAAGAGATCGTTGCCTGCTCCCCCATCTACATAGTCACGCCCTAGCCGGGGAGCAAAGGTATCATCCCCTGTATTATTCGCTCCACTCGCTGGGAGGATGTCATTACCATCGGTTCCCGTGAAGTTGGCTGGTGGTAAGTTGCTAGAACTAAAACCAAAACCTGATGAAGCAAACCCAGAAATCTCAATGATGCTATTACCATTAGCAACATAAAGGCTACTACCAGAACCAGAAGAGGAGCGGCCAAAGGTCAAATCCCCTTTGTCGTCATATGCGAGTCCAGTTTGGAAGGTGATAGCAGAACCATTATCCGCAGAAATGCGTTGAATGGTATCGCCAACTCGGGCATAGAGAAAATTGCTAGTGGGGTCGATCGCGAAGTTACCAACTCCCGATGCTGAAGGTGCTAGTAAGCGGTAAGTGCCAGCAGCTAGATCCACAACATAAAATCCACTGCCACCAACCGCAAAATAAGCCTTGTTCCGAGCCAGGTCGAATTCTAGCCCAAAGGCATCTGAGGGCAGGTTAGAAACCTTGAGCGTTTTGGTATTGCTGCTGAGATCATATTCCCAAATCTGGTTCGCACCCCCCGTCCCATCGGTGACATAAAGTTTACTGCCGTTGATACCTAATCCAGCTTCGGCTCCAAATCCAGCAAAATTGGTCAGAACCGCAGAACTGCCTGTCTTTATATCAACTTGAACTAAATCACCATTAGATAAGAGCGTATAGACAAAACCATTGGCAAACTGAATATCAGTTGCCATGTAGGCATAAAATCCGCTTCCTGGGGTAAAGTCAGTTGTAACCGTTGAGAAAGTTTTATTCGTCGTCAGCTGGCGTAAGATACCATTCGTATCTCCAAAATCAGCGAAAAAGAGAGTTCCTGTCACGGGGTCAACGGTCAATCCAGACGGCGTGGTAGGCAAGCCACTAAAATAAACAGATTCTGAGAATCCCGAGACGGTGATGGTCATAAAATTGTTGTTGCGAAGTAGATGGGTTGCGGATTTTCATCTAGCCTGGAAGCGATGGCAAGCAGGATGAAACAGGCTGACACCTGAGCAGCCTTGTCCTCTCGCGGGCTCCAATTTTTGTGGCAGGAAACAAATCAAAAATAGCTAAGAACGCTTGGGTTTAAGAACCGCAACCCCCGCATTGTTACCATAAACTTTCCTTAGGAATAAGCAGAGTCCTCTGTAAATTCACGAGTTAGTGTCATGGCTAAGATTAGGGTGGCTTTCTCTCAGTATTTGCCCCACTGACTCAAAGCTCGAAGTATTGCTAGAGACTGGTTTGAGGAATATTTACACCATCCCCGCCCGCTTGTCTCAATTTGTGAATTGCCCCTTTTCACCTAAGCCCCGCTGCACCGGATTAATGGATTTAAAGGCTCAATTCAAACCAATGCAAAAATCCGATCGCCTACTGTACCACCAATCCCAGCGGCTTATTCTACCCACGAACACTCACCCCAACCAGCAGCAACAACGGTACTTGAAGAGGTCTTCATAAGGACAGATGGGCACTTTTAGAGGTAGAGCAATCCACAGCTAAGGGGGCAATTACTTAGCGGAGCGATCGCCCCTTCGCCTTCTATTTCACCAGAGCGATCGCTTCTCCTGGTATCGGAGGAAAGGGTAATCGAATCAGTGAATGAACTGTTTAGCGATCGCTAAACGTCCCATATTGAAATAACTGCTCCGCGAAGGCGAGTGGGAGCCTTGGGGCTTTTTAGCTGCTGAGCGATAATTGTTAGCTGCTCTCAACGGCTCTCAAATTGCTGAAGAATGGAAGGAATTTCATCGAGTTCATCGATGATTGCATCTGCTCCTTTCGCCTCCTCCCAGTACAAACTCCGTTTCCAAATCGCTGTCATTCCAGCGTTCTTCGCGCCCCTGATATCCGCTTCAGGATGATCTCCAATAAACACACTCTGCCTAACGGTCACTCCCAATCGTGTCACAGCTCTGTGAAAAATTTCTGCTTGTGGTTTTCTCACTTGCTCAATTTCAGAAATTAGAATCACCTCAAAGTAATCTTGAATTCCTAATCCTGCAATTGCACGAGTTTGGAATGTTTCCAAACCATTACTCACGATGCCCAACAGGTAGCCTTGCTGCTTCAACCCACTTAACACTTCAACGAGAAAAGGGAATGGAACACAGTGAACCTGAAACTGTGTTTCCTAATCCTGGAGCAACGTCTGCCAACTTAAACCCCTTATGTCAAACTCTACAATCAGCGCTTGATAAACCTTATCTTTCCAAACATGACCCTGAGAGTCTAGTTCGATGAATCTGCTAACGTAATCGGCTTTAGGAATATGGCTTAAGTAGTTGCCGAGTCTGTCATACTGGGCTGCAATGAACTGCCTAATTGATGCGTCCCGATCCAGCAGGGTTCCATCTAGATCGAAAAGAACTGCCTCAACCATCCATTGAACTCCTAACGACTCTCTCAACCTACACTCTAATAGACACAATACTGACGGGGCTTAGTTTAATAGGGCGATCGCCTCCCAAGACAGTTTTTTGACTGTCCATTTCAGGGAGAAAACCCAACGTTGCTGTTTTACACTGAAGCCACTGGCAAGACGGGAAGGGAGCTAAACTTCGATGCAGTTTTGGTGGCTGGCTATCGGGTTGGAGGCTGTTTGTGGATCGATGGTCGGAGCTGTGGCCTGGGCTTACCTGATTGCAGCCTCAGTCGATGTTAGGGCTAAAACCGATGCTCATTCTGGCTATAGGCCTGTCCCAGCCGCTGGTGAAGCACCGTTTTCTCTTGAAACAGCGGGTCTCATCGGTTCCATTGTGGCCCCTCTATTGAGCACTTGTTTGATTTGGATCGGGATGCCACTTTCTTATGTCGTCATTGGCAGTGTCCTCCTAGCAGCCTGGAGCGTTGTGCTTTGTCCTGACTTTGGAGACCCGCGCTCTTCTTGGTTTATTCCTGCTGCTTTTTATCTTCCCTGGTTACCGTTATGTACCGTTCTGGTAAGCATCAGAGAGCTGATATCCAAAATGACCAAAGGGCTGTAAAGCGACAGATCCTCTCAAGCATTACAGCGAGAGCCAGCAACGAAGCGATTGCTTCTCCATCCCTTCTCTCTCTAAGAACATAACCCAGTGTCTGAGCTAGCAACCGTTTCTCTGAAATGCCTTTAACTGGGACAACTGCTTCCAGAAATTCTTAAAAGCCAGCTATACCTCCTCACCCCCGAAACTGAGTTCGAGCCCGAAACTGAGTTCGAGGCTTGCACCTTTTCTGAACGGGCGATTGAGGGAGATACAGAGAGACCCTTCAGTCCGCATTTGAGGAAATTCAAAGTCTTATCGGGGCGTGTTAAAATCGGCGGATCAGTCAATTCCTCGGCTGATTTTAATACGCCTCTGTGATGTGTCTCTAAGTTTGGATGATGGCGATCTCTCCCCAGAATGTTGTGATTGTTGGTGCAGGTCCTGCGGGCCTATTGCTGGCTCACTACCTGCTCCAGCGGCATTACCGAGTTGCCATCTATGACAATCGTCCTGATCCTAGGCAAGCTGATCCAGACCAGCGCCGCTCGTTTCCCATCTCGTTGCAGTCGCGGGGACAGAAGGCACTCCAAGGCATTCCAGGCTTAGAAGCAGCGATCGCGCAGCACAGTGTCTTCTGCCGAGGCACCTGTGTGCATCGCAAAGGGGCATTTCGCTCCATCCCCCGCAAAAACCCTGTATTGACGATCGATCGCAATTGCTTGGTGCTGGTATTGCTCGAACAACTGAGCGATCGCTACCGCGATCCAGAGCAACTGCGCCTCACCTTTGACTGCACTTGTGAAGGATTGAATCGAGACGAGCAAACCGTCAGCTTCCAGTCGAATGCGGGAGAGCGCATCGTGGTCTCCTATGATCGGCTGATTGGAGCGGATGGAGCGCGATCGCGGGTCAGAACCGCCTTGGAACAGTCCTACGGGTTGCAGTGTGAGCAAAGTTATGTGCCTGATACCTATAAGTCGATTTTTTTAGAGCGCACGAATGCGACCCAAGGCATCAAACTCGCTCCTGATTTTATTCATACCTCCAATTTGAATCAGAATATTCGAATTATTCTGGCTCCTCAACCCGGCGATCGCCTATTGCACGAAACCGGAATGGTGCTCAGAAGCAAACCCAAAGCCCCTATCCACCCGGCGATCGCATTTGCCGAGCAGTTTTGGAAAGAGCAGCCCACTGACAACTGACCCTGAGCCAGAGAGGAGGTAAGGCCAATGCTGAAGTCAGATACCCCCAGCGAAGCTGGTGGCTTGATGAGTGTGCCCGCCTCAAAGGCGGATGTCCTCGCTGAGGGCTATCTGTTCTCGTTAGAATTGCCCGCCTTTATCGGCAGTCTCTTGTTCGCGGATGTAGTGACGTACCGCTGCTAGTTCAAATCCAACCGTTGACACCGCGTATCCTCGTGCCCAGAAATTTTCACCATTGAAATTGCGTTGCTTGCCACTGAATTGACGTGCAATCGCAATTGCACTCTTGCCTTTGAGAAATCCAACTACCGATGCCACTGCATACTTTGGCGGAATTTCAATGCACATATGAACATGGTCTGGCATCAGATGTCCCTCAATAATGCGACACTCCTTTTGCCGCGCTAGCTCATGAAAAATTGGGCCGAGAAATTTACGAATCTCTCCGAACATTGCCTTGCGACGATATTTGGGTGTGAACACGATGTGATACTTGCAGTCCCACTTGGAGTGGGAAAGGCTTTGATACAATTGCGACATGATATTCTCTCCTACGGTTTTGCTTCACCAAGCCACCGTGGGAGTTACTTTACTGCCGCAACGCTCAAAGCTGGTCGAGTCGCACTGGTCGAACCAGTGGCTTACCCCAAGAATTTAGTTAGCCCATATTGTTTATGGGGTACTCAAGTCCAACCGTCCTTTCGACCCCAATCTAGCCTCTTGACTTTCAAGACAGCATCTACAAACCTGATCTTCGTCATCATCTGAGGATAAACCTGCTCTAACTCCTCAACCAGATGCTCTACATGATAACCATGGTCTAACAAGATCGTAATCTTCGGAATGTTCATAGGGTTTGACTTGAAGTAATCAATATTCAAGCTCAGCATCTCAAGCAATCCTGCGTCATCCGAGACATCAGCCGGGGTACAGTGCATAAAGAAGGGGAATCCTAGCGTATCAACTCCACACTGGCGTTACAGGTATTCTTGACCGCTTGAGAGTCAATGATGATGAGGCGAGTCCAGACTAGCACCGCAACGGTGACCAGAAGAATAATCTAGAAGAGCCAGTACCCCTTTGCTAAGTGAAAGGCCAATATCGTCTTGTCTAGGGGCCAGAGCAACAATGCGATCAGCGTGAGGAAAAGGAGGTTCAGGGCGTTTGCATAAGGGTATTGGAACAGTTCTTTCTGATTGTCATAAAGTAGCCATTTAGTGAACTCTCGCATAAAGACTGTTCACAATTTCGGTTGTTTTTAGGGTTTGAAGTCCATATTCTATCGTTGAATTATTGCGTCCTTGTTGCCATAACTCAACCATGCACTAGGAGCGATCGCAGCTTTAGATGCGCTAAGAAGCAATCACTGCTGAAGGCTCCGGTTTGCTTAAGAGCAATAGAAGCAAAAACTCCTAGGGTAATAACTCTAGGAGCCGAGAGGGTGATGGAGCGATGGAGTGAAATGAGCAATGATGAAAAGGCTCAGCCCAAAACTTACTTGGCTCTCTTATAAGGTGTCTGAAGAAACACTCCGCAGAGCTTCCTGAGGGTTTCCCTGCGCTAAGAATAAAGCGGAGGCTCGACGGGCATCTTGGAGCGCGCCCGCTTTGTCTCCTAAACTCAGGCGAGCGAAGCTACGATTTTGATGAGTTTCTGCGTCCTGGGGGTTCCACTGCAAGGATTGGGTAAAGTCAGCGATCGCCTCAGGTTTGTTGCCGAGGGCCTGATGAGCCAAACCTCGGTTCTTGTAAGCATCCGCATCTTCAGGGTTGAGCTCTAGGGCGCGATCGAACTCTGAGATCGCTGCGGGTGCATCTCTAAGCAACAGATAAGCAACTCCCCGATTGTAATGCGCCTCTAAGAATTGCGGATTAAAGGCAAGCGCTTGTCCCCAATGGGCGATCGCCGCTGAATAGTTGCCTTGTTGAGCTTGGTACACGCCTTCGTTGTAAGCATCGACAGAGCCCATCGGGGCTGTAATCGCAGCAGTGGAATGAGCTTGAACGAGCGTGGGCATGCCTAATAAGGTCGTAGCAAGGCCCAAAGTCGTGAGCGCCGAATGAATCCTGTTCATGGTGTTACCTATAAACTAGTGCAGCAATCGCACGAGTCGAATGAATCCTTGAAACAGGCTTCTGAATTAGCGGGTTATTGTCCTAGACAAGGTAACGAACCTACAGAAATGAGCTCCTCCACCATTTGGGGTGTTTCAGCGTTAGGGAGAATTACTACTTTTGCCAGACGTAAAGGCAGAACTTTCCCATCCTCACTGACAGAGGCCAACTGTCTGGCCTCTGTCAGTGAGGCGTATTGAGAGCCTTCAGTTAAACCAAAACTCACTCTTGAGATAGAAGAGCTCAGGCGAGCTTGACTACGGGATTGAACTGTAAACTGAAGCGCCCCTGAGGAGCTTGATGGCGGAGCAGCAGGAATAGAAACTAACAGATTCTTTAGGGTGAGCTCTCATAAATCCTTTTGGAAGTGGCAGCTTCTTATCCTGGGTTTACAGCCACAACGACCCAAAGACGGGACGGACTCAAAGCTCCAGTGCTGATAGCCAGGATTGTAAAGAGTTAGGCCTCAGGTGCCATTTCTAAGAGAGTTGTATCTAAGTATTACAACTCCACTTTTCCATTAAGAAATGTTGCAAGTGGAAGTTGGCCTCGTTATGGTGTCAGGCATCAACCCACACAAGTGGCACTCCTCGGAGGCTCCATGCTGCTACCCCTTCTAGCCATTGCGATCGCCCTACTCGCTACCTGGATGTTGAGCTTAGCGATTTCCTCCTGCCGTCGCGCTCCTAATACTGCAACGCTCGTCTCCCCTACCGCTGGAATACAGGTTTCGCTCTTCTCACTCCTCCTGTTTTTGTTTGCTCCCTTTAGCTTGATTCCGTTATCAGGCCCTTCAGAGCTAGGGAGATCGAGCCATTGAGTCTTTCATCAAGCCCAACAGCAACAAAGATAGCGTTGGGGCCTTCTAGCTTGAAACTGGCAAGCCCTATATTTAATAAGTAGTCTCTCCCTTGTGTCGGGGCTGACTGAGACTACAATGGTTAGTATTGCAGAGAAACGCTGGTTTTGAGTTCATTGGAGTGAACCTGACCAGCGCTCTCCTAGCTGCATTGCTTTGACGATCCTTCACTTCAGAACACGCCCTCTACAGCAGTCTGGAATAGTGGGTCATCGGTTCAATTTAGGTATTTATACTTACTTTAGGTCTAGAACCCTACATTCATACTTTGTTTAGCTCAGCCAGGTGGGTGAGTTATTCCATTACAGCAGGGTTAAGGGTGATTATGTCATCAGCACTTGACAATGACATGCCACGAGGAGCTTTTATAGAGCTAGAGAACTCGTTCAAGCTAGGAATAGACAGCTTTTACAGCCACTCTGCCTCTATATAGACGTATACGTATCATTCTTGACTTATCACGAAAGATGATTGTCTATCGTTTTATCCAGCCGCCATGTTGCCTTTAGTTTTGTCCCATGAGCTAGTGCATCCGTTTAAGTTTTGGCATCACAACGAGATTTGTGAAGGCATGTACGCTGGCACCGAGCTGTATCGCCTCTGCACGACTCACCAGGCGGAAGATCGGCAAAAAGCTTTTTGCTTAGCCTTAGGTTTGTCGGAACACGGGGCTCAAATTTGCATTACTGCCATGAGAAATGAGTACAAGGTATGGGTCAGTCTAAGAACTTTGCCTGTGGCTGCGTCAGCTCCCTTCAAACAGGCGATCGCGGCTTCAGGTTTCTCACTAAAAAGTGTCGAGAAGAAAGTTTCTTGATGATATTAGACAGCCGCTTTCTAGTGATCAGCCAGAAGCAGAAACTAGCTAGTGATTTGTCTAGTTCGATTCCTTGTCCTAAAAGCTTTGCTGTGGCACAGAAGTAACCCCCACAGTTTCCTTCTTAAGTAAGATTGCTTGTCTGAGGGGAATCAGCAAGGATGAATAGCAATTCGTGGAGTTGCGTGTTCCTGATTGGGTTGGTTCATGTCAAACGAGTCTAGTTGGTCGATCGAGCATAAAGAAGTGCTGTTTCGGGTCGAACTGATTCATCGAGCCATACCTGAGAGTCGAGCCGCAGAAGTGGCTAAACTTCTGGCTGCTGAGACGCCGGATGAGTTATTGACAGCTGAAGAGCAGCAACTTGTGGATGAAGTGTGTCGATTGTGGTTGAAGCGACGCAGCCAAGGTCGCTTAATCGGGCTGTCGTCAGTTTTGTGAAATATCTAGGCTTCTTGCATCTATGGCGGGTCAGAGGAAATTTCTAATTTTCATGGATTGTAAAGAAAGCCTAAAACTTAAACTAGGTTGGGGATGTAGCGACTGTGAAGAAGAGCGCTAAATCATAACACTGACTACTGTGTGCGATCGCTTCGGGAAAAAGTTCAAGCTTGAACAGGTCTACATGATGGCTAAACTCGCGAGTTCTCACTTTGTCTATTTCCGCCTTCTGAGCGATCGCCAGTATATGACTGCTCCTAAGATGGCACCTAAAAATGGTACAGCTCCGACTGCTAAAACGGCCCAGCCAGCCACAGAGGATAGAACGGGATAACTACAATTCTCAGGTTCCTGGTTGCACATAACTGTGGCGCTAGCTACCAAGACCATCGTTAAGAGAGTGGCAAGCCACCCTCCTAGCGTACAAGAGAGAATCAAATTGGCTTCATCATCGTTCCTAGAATTTCCCAAACGATAGACCAGCAAGCCGAGCAAGAGCGCAAAATATAGCCCTGTCATCGCTCCAGCAACTGCCATTAAGGTCACGTAAGCCAACCCCAATTTGGAAAGTGCTCCCAATAAAGCAATCAGCTTGAAGCTTAACCACTCACCATAGATAAGTCTGTGCATCCTTCAACAGCAAGTATTGAATATCACGCCCTTCAGATATGGCTCCTATGCAGTGACAATTAAATAGGCCTTGACGACAACTGCATAGGCCGCTCGTGAGATCGCTATTTCAGCTCCTGTTCTAGAACGGGATCGCGTCAAATTAGGACCCTAAAGAAAAGACACTAGGACTGTCTACTAATAGCCATAGAGACGCCTAGTGCCCGGTCCAATTAA
>JAHHIL010000068.1 GCA_019358975.1 Trichocoleus desertorum ATA4-8-CV12 | reverse complement strand
CATCATAGAGACGGGAAGTAGGAGTCATGGGTTTTGCTAATGGGTGTGGTAACTGATCAGCTTAAACCAAGCTCCTCTTCCCTCCTACCTTTCGTTTCAATCACTCAGACTTTTGTCAGTCAAGCAGCGTAGATTTCTCTGGCATGGTTTCTTTCTCTTTTTTGTCGGATGTATCATTCCTCTATTCATTCCTTTGTACAGCAACCCCCGCGCTGGGCTTGCTGCTCACACCATTGGACTGACGCTGGGACTCTTTGCTTCAGCCGTCTATTGCTTACCGGATATCCTGGCTGGTTTACAAGAATTGCAGCGCGTTACCAAACCAGGTGGACGAGTCGCCTTTTCTAGCCGGGGGGAGATTGGCGATCATTCTGTAACTGGGGTCTACACAGCCTGTCTCCGAGAGTATGGTGTGGCGCTTCCACCAGTGATGCCCTTACAACGAGTGGATACGCTTGATAAGTGTCGTCAACTTTTACAGGATGTCGGCTTAGAGAACATTGAAGTCTATAGCGAAGAATTAGGTTACTATGCCCAGAGTCCAGATGAGTGTTGGGATTTTATCTGGAACACTGGCAATCGGATGCACTTGTCGCAACTAGAGCCTGAAAAAGTAGAGCCATTTCGAGTCGAGTACTTAAAAAAAGTCGCAACATTAGCGACAAACCAGGGAATTTAGATGCACAGTCCCGCTATCTTTGCAATTGCACAGAAACCTATCGGTAGTTAAGTTTGGCTTTACTTTATGAAGCTCTACTACGCTCCAGCTTCATCCTATTCGCAGCGAGTTTTGATCGCCCTTTACGAAAAGAACGTCGAGTTTACACCCATCCAGGTCGATCTTTTCGACCCCAAAGGGCGATCGCGCTACAGGCAAATTAATCCTTTTGCCAAAGTACCAACGCTTGTGACCGACTCAGGTCAGGTGCTCTTTGAGGCTTGTATCATTATTGAATACCTTGATCAACACTTTGAAAACGCACCTCATCTCATTCCTCGTAACCCAAGCTATGCCTTAGAGGTTCGGGCGATCGAGCGGATGATTGATACGTACATCAACAGTGGACGAGAGGCCCTCTTTGCCGACACTCAGCGTCTGGTCGAGGAGCGAGGTAAGCAGGAGGCTGTCAAAGCTCATCGATTGCTGGAGACCGCCTGCACGCTGCTAGATGAGCGACTCCGAGGCCGTACTTGGCTGGCGGGCGAAACATTCTCTTTGGCAGACTGCGCTGCTGCTCCCACCTTGACCTACTTGCGTATCGTCTACAACTACTACCCCCTGTCCCAGCTAACGAATTATGTCAGGCGGCTTGAGGCTAGACCATCCGTAGCGCGAGCCCTCAACGAGGGGCGTGACCAGATGATGCAGATGCTATCAACACTTCCGTATCCCCAAAAACTTGTACCCCTGGCAGAATCACTGGTCTCCCTGAACCAATAAAGCCAAATTTTTTTCGAGGTGAACCATGTCTTTCTCTACAGCGATTGAAAGACTCAACCCATTTCTACCTGAGGTCATTGCAGACCCCTACCCCATCTACCGTCGATATCGAGAAATAGATCCTGTGCATTGGGGAGTTTCCTCAAATCCCCGCTTACCTGGTGCTTGGTATCTCTTCCGTTATGAAGATGTGGTACAGGCGCTTGAAAATCCTAAATTTGGTCGTGAGGCTTGGCGTGTGCGGGGGGATGGCGAAGGTGCACCCGTGCCACCAGCCTATCAGGGATTTCAGTCAATGGTAAGCAATTGGATGGTTTTCCGCGATCCACCGGACCACACACGGTTGCGATCGCTGGTGAACAAAGTCTTCTCTGCAAAGATGGTTGAAAATATCCGTCCAGGCATCTTTGACATTGCAGATAATCTGCTGGATGCGGTTCATACTCGCACAGAAATGGATTTGGTGGAGGAGTTCGCCTTTCCTCTGCCAGTCATGGTTATATCCAACTTGCTAGGTGTTCCACCGCAAGACCGTCCCTTGTTCCGAAGTTGGGCCTTAGCATTACAGCACGCCAGTGCCTCGCGCCTCACCCCATCGCCGCAGGTCTACGAGCAAGCTGAGCAAGCAACGCAAGGATTGATTCACTACTTCCAACAGGCAATCGCACAGCGACAGGTGGAACCACAGGAGGATCTGATCACTGCCCTCGTCAAAGCCCAAGACGAAGGCAATAAGTTGAGCGATGAAGAAGTTCTTGCCACCTGCATTCACCTGCTAACCGCAGGCCACGAAACCACCATCAACCTGATTGCGAAAGGGGTACTGGCATTACTTTGTAATCCCGATGAGTTGCAGCTGTTGCGTTCCCATCCCGAACTCATTCCTGGGGCGATCGAGGAACTCATACGCTACGACAGTCCTGTCCAGATGGTGACGCGCTGGGCTTATACAGATCTCGAAATCGGTGACAAACTGATTCGGCGCGGCGACAGTGTGGGATTAATGCTGGGTGCTGCCAACCGAGACCCCGCACGCTTTCAGAATCCCGATCTCCTCGACATACAGCGCTCTGACTGCAAGCACTGTGGCTTTGGCAGTGGCATCCACTTCTGTCTTGGCTCAGCCTTAGCTCGCGCCGAAGCTCAGATTGCACTCAATATTCTGCTGAACCGTCTGCCCGATCTTCGCCTGGTAGACAAGACAGTTGCATGGGCAAACAACATCGTGTTTCATGGCCCCAAACATCTGCAAGTTGCCTTCTAAGGAAGAATTTGGGAAGGAATTTTGGATTTCGGATTTCGGATTTTGGATTTAAACCTCAGGATGGTGCCTCAAAAAATGACTACTATCTCCGATCGCTTTGAATATTTACGTACCAACCATCAATGTGCCCTCATTCCTTTTGTGACTGCGGGGGACCCAGATCTAGAAACCACAGCAGAAGCCCTGAGAGTGCTAGATTCTAGCGGGGCTGATTTGATTGAACTGGGGGTTCCCTATTCAGATCCGCTGGCAGATGGGCCTGTCATCCAGGCAGCAGCGACCCGCGCGCTTCACCAGGGAACCCGCTTGGCTCATGTTCTAGCAATGGCTCAGACAGTCACTTGTAGCCTGCGATCGCCTCTGATCCTATTCACTTACTACAACCCAATTCTAAATTTGGGAGTTCAGCCGTTTCTCAACCAGGCTGCTGCTTCTGGAATCAAGGGGTTAGTCGTACCCGATCTACCTTTGGAAGAGGCAAGCGAACTGCTCTCGATGGCCGACGATGTAGGAATTGAGGTTACTTTGTTAGTCACGCCTACCAGTTCCAAAGAGCGGATTGAGGCGATCGCTCAACAATCGCGTGGATTTATCTATGTGGTTAGTGTCACAGGTGTCACTGGCATGCGCTCCCAAGTCCAGACTCGGGTGAAGGATGTAATTCGTGAAATCCGCAGTATCACGAATAAGCCCATTGGTGTTGGTTTTGGTATCTCTGAACCAGAACAGGCCCGCCAGGTGAGCGATTGGGGTGCGGATGCTGTGATTGTGGGAAGTGCCTTTGTCCAACGTTTGGCTGAGAGCACTCCCTATCGAGGACTACGAGCGCTCAAAGATTTTTGTCGCGACTTGAAAGCATCAATTACTCCTGCTGAAGAGATGCGATCGAGTCAAGAGATCTGGGAGAGCTCCTCTAGCCGATCGACTTCGGACTGAACAATCGAGGTCGTGTCGCAAAAAGGTAAGGTGTGGCAGCTCAATTTTCTCTAGCCTTGCTCTAAATGACGGCTAACTCTCTGTTCAAATGGCAACATTTTCTGCCTGAAATCATCTTGCTGAACATGCGATGGTATTGTCGCTATTCCTTGAACTACCGAGATTTAGAGCAGATGATGGCGGAGCGCGACGTCGAAATGGATCATTCCACCCTCAATCGCTGGGTATTGAAGTATGCCCCCCTGCTTGACTGACAAAACTAAAAAGCTGGAAAGCGTTTCAGGACAATAAATTCACGATTAAAGGACTGATCGTGTTGTCGTTGAGCAGCGATCGCAGGTTGAGGGTCGGGGGCACTCGATAGAAACTGAAAAAGAGAAAGTTTCCATTGTTGAGTCAGGGCTAGACGAATCCAGTTCCAACCTAATTTGAGATAACTCATGCCCCGACGCCAATGAGTATCGACTAAACGACGCTGGCCCAATGCCACTACTTGAGTCCCTTGCAGCACCAAAAACAGCATCGTCAGCGCAATCACGCCACAGAGTTGAGTCAGCGCAAATTTGTCTCTTAAGCGTGATGCTTCGAGGCTAAAGCCATTAGATTTGAGGTCCAAGAAAGATTCTTTCACTTGGAACCGGAATCGGTATTGGGCAAAGGTTTGTAAATTGGTAAGTTCGTCACTGACAATCACCCAATCCTCGTCACTGGGTTGGTCATGAGCAAAGGCCAGATAAACATTGGCATCGGGCTTCCTTTTACCCAGAGACACAGCGGGAGTGAAGTAGGCTTGTCCGGGTTGCAGTCGGACTGATGAAACCTTGTACCTTGACATTGACTCAAATAATCATGCAACGCATCATAGAGACGGGAAGTAGGAGCCATGGGTTTTGCTAATGGGTGTGGTAACTGATCAGCTTAAACCAAGCTCCTCTTCCTTCTTACCTTTCGTTTCAATCCCTTAGACTTTTGTCAGCCAAGCAGGTATGCCCCCTCAGGGAGTAACAAGAGGTGTGAAGTGCTTGTGTAGTAGGAGATAGAGACGGTAGGCATAAAAAAAGATAGGCTTGCTTATTGACGATAAGCCCATCGAGAGTGGTTAACTTAAGCAGGTAGGTCGCCCCACCTGCTCGGCTTCAAAACCGGACTTGCCCGTTTCCGGGCATCCGGCTCCTCTCCAACTTGGTTCATTGTCAGGAATATCAGCTTTAGTGGTTGTCGCTACCATGTGCCCGGTCGTGGCAGTGGCGGTGTAGTAGTGCCAGATTTTTACGGCTGTGGTTGCCATGGTTTCCATCTTGGTAATGTATAGCTGTCGCCATAGGAGTTAGGACGCAGCTTCCTTGAGGACAATCTCCATCGCTTCACGCAAACTAGTCGAGTTGCGTCGTTGTTTGCGAATACGACCCTTTAACCATGCCCAACACTTTTCGATGCGATTCAGGTCTGGTGAATAGGGCGGTAAGTAGATTACGAGATTATCCAACACAACATGGATTAATCTTGCCTCAGGAAACAAGACATCCACTAAATACTGCATACACAAAGCGAAATCTTCTGATGTTCCCTGTTCAGTGACTTTGAGATGTCGCCAGCCTTGCAGAGGTTGAAAAAAGCAAATATGTGAAATGACAATTATGATTGGCTGCTCACAATTAAAAATCCTGCCCTTTCCCATCAGCGATCGCGCGAAGAAAATCATGACGACAATTAGCCTGCATTCCTGGCTCTGAAGAGGTTGTGGCTTGACGGATAATTGACGCGACCTAAATGACAATTATTGAAGGGGCAAGATTTTTAATTAACGCGACCAGCCAATCTAATCGACGCCTTATACAAATAGATTACAACTGCCTTCGCGCTTGTATTCGTAGTCATAACGTTGAGGGGTGCCAGGTTCTGAAGGAAGAGGAGTTCGAGTTTCACGGACCAGTTGCACTGGACGCTCATCAAAGCAAAGGACAGGTTCTTGGGCATCGTAGGGCTGACTATACAAATCCAGCACCCCTTCCATCCGCCAGACAAAATCAGCATTCACAGTGCCAATGCACCATTGTTCCTTCAACCAGGGTTTGAGGTCGTTTTTTTCAGAGTCCGGCGGACCGTTTCATCCGAAATTTGCTCTACCAGATTCATCTCGACTAAACGGTCCGCTAACAACTGCATAGTCCATTCTGTCCGACCTTCAGGGGGGTCACTACAAGTGATTGCAACTAAAAAGGCTTCCGCTTTGCCATCGAGCTTCCGTTTGCCTCCGGGTCGAGGAGATTCCCTCAAGGCAAAATCAACGCCTCCAGCTACAAACTTTTGTCGTGTCCGATGAATCGTTGATTCTCCGACATAGAGCATTTGGGCAATGGGTTCATCTCGATGTCCTTCATCAGCTAACAGAAGAATTTGGGCACGCTTAAACTTTCGGCTGGAAAGATGATTGTGATGAGTGAGTTGAAGCAGAGACTGACGCTCTTCAGATGTCAGCTCAACCGTGTACTTTTCTGGCATGAGGGGTTCTAGTTTTTTACTAGTATCCCTGGCTCTGCTTTACCTGTCAAAACCAGGTTGGTGGACTACTAGTGTGTGATAAATATTACACTTAGTCAAAATTTAATTTCTGAGGCGAAAAAACATAAAACCGGAATAAAAGAACGTAAAAACACTCAGAATTGGACAGTCTTAGCCTCGCTTATAGTGCTGAAAAGCAAATCATTGAGGTGCTTGGTAGGACCTCAAGTGGTTAGGTGTCGAACTCTGTAAGGCGGCGGTCGCTCGGGGTCAACGTATCAAAGCTTTAGGTAAGGAAATTGAGCAATTTCAGCAGTGCCTCACTAAAGTAGAAGCATTGCTAGGGACAGTGTGAGCGATCGCCTATGACAACCGGTAGGGAAGAGTGTGCTGGTATGCTGGCTCTCCTGGCTGAACTCATTCAAATGTACGAGGACCCAGAAGCAAAGGAGACACTCGTTGAGGCCCAAACATTACTACAAAACGCGATCACCAATGCCTCGGAAGCTGAAGCTGTAGCTATTGTTCGTCTATTTCAAGAGTGTTTGAGTCAGAGGAGCGATCGCCAGGAATAGTGGTGGAGCAGCTTCACGTCAACCCAATCTCTTGATTCTTGTTTGCGAGAGAGTTGTAACTTTTTGGAAGAGATTGCCGAAAACGAACAATGGCACATTTTTTGTAATATGTCCCTAAGTACAGGACAAAAGCTTGCAAATACTTCTAAGGAAAGGGTTTCATGAAAATTACCACATTCCAAGCATGAAACCCTTATGCATCAGGTTACTCTACTTCGCGATGCCTTGCGTCCCCACCTCACCTGGCATGGAGCCAGACTGAGTTTTCTGGCCGCTTTCCTCATCGCCCTGCTGCGGGTTAAAACCATCAACTTTGCTGAACTCGCCACAGCCTTCAGTGGCAATGCTCAGACTGATTCCCACTACAAACGACTCCAGCGGTTTTTTCGCCACTATGCCATCGATTATGCTGAGATCGCTCAGGCAGTGATGTCTCTCATGGCAATTCCAGAACCGTGGGTGCTCTCCCTGGACCGAACGCAGTGGCAGTTTGGGGAGCACACGTTCAACATTCTGATGTTGGGTGTGGTGCATGAAGGCGTTGCCTTTCCTGTCGTCTGGTGCCTCCTCGACAAACCAGGTAATTCCAACACCGATGAACGCATCAAGTTGTTCAACCAGTTTCTAGAGCGCTTTGGAGAGCGATCGCTGGCCTGCTTGAGTGCGGACCGAGAGTTCATCGGCAAAGACTGGTTCGGCTATCTGTTGCAAGAACCGCGCACCCCCTTTCGCATCCGCATCCGCCACAATCACATCTTGGGCAAGGGTCGTCAACGTCTGAAGGTCAGCAGCGTCTTTCAAGCACTTCAGCCTGGACAGCAACAGGTGCTCCGACACAAACGACGATTGTGGGGACATTGGCTCTACATCGCGGCGTTGCGCTTGGAAGATGGCACCCTGCTGGTGGTTGCAACTCAGAGTGCTCCTAAGTCTGCAATTACAGATTATGCCAAGCGCTGGGGGATTGAAACCCTGTTTGGCAGCTTCAAAAGCCGGGGGTTCTGCTTGGAATCGACGCACCTGAGCGATGGGGAGCGACTCAATAAACTGCTGGCGCTGCTCTCCTTAGCCCTGTGCTGGGTCTTCCTGACGGGGGAGTGGTTGCATCAGCTCAAGCCGTTGGTGGTGAAGAAGCATGGGCGCAGAGCCAAGAGTTTATTTCGCTACGGATTTGACTATCTGCGTCACATTGTCCTTAACTTGGAACAGAAGGGAGATCAGTTTTCCCAGGCTCTACAATTTTTGTCCTGTACTTAGAATATGTCCTTAACTATTGTGACTCTAAGCGATCGCATTACTGACATTGCCGAAGTTCACTCATTTTCGGCATTGATGCTGAGTATTAACGAAGTTGCGCATGAGCGCGGCACGAATGTCTTCCGTCAGAATATTCCCCATCGGCCCGTCCGCCCGATACGCCTGTTGAACCGCCATGCAATCGGTTAGACCAAGCTTCAGCGAACGTTATCAGCCAAGTAATCCTTGAGCGTCACGAACTTTTCCTTCATACGGCCATCGCCGATCGCATCAGATGCAGCACGATATCCTTCAGCAATCGTGCGAGTGTATCCACTTAAGTAGAGTACAGCGCCAGCGTTAAGAGCAACCATGTCACGTATACCTTTAGGAGCCTTGTCGTCCAAGAGCTGGTAAAACACGATCGCATTGTTATGGCAATCCCCTGTCGGGAGTTCAGCGTAATCAACCCGCTCAATACCCACCTCAGAGAGTTGGAACTTGGACTCAACGATTTCGTTTGGTGTCACCTCAAGGACAACTGACTCACCCGAGACCGAGAATTCGTCAATACCCGGATCACCGTAGACTACCAAAGCCCTGGTGCGCCCAATTCGTTGGAGCGCCTCACCGAGAACCCGTAACCTTGCCGCGTCCGCTGTACCTATGAGCTGGTGAGTTACCCTTGCTGGATTAGATAGCGGACCGATCAGATTGAATATTGTTCGACGTCCTGCAAGTTTCCGTGCTTCCGTGACGCGCTTCATACCGGGATGATACATTCGAGCGAAGATGAACGCGACACCCACCTGCGCCAAGCACTCTTCAATCAACTTCGGAGGCAGCTCAATTGGAATCCCTAGGGCTTCGAGTAAGTCAAATGCACCGTTTGGACGGCGAGATCCCCGGTTACCGTGTTTGGCAATTGGCACCCCACATGACGCTGCGACAAACGCAGCGGCTGTCGAGACGTTAAACCTTGCTAGATCACTACCACCGGTACCACAGAGATCCACACAAGTTGCAGGGGCATTTACAGGTAAGGCTCTACGAACCAACTCACTGGCAAAACCAGCAACTTCGGCTGCTGTTTCACCCTTCTCGGCCAGCGCCACAAGGAAGTCAGCGACGGCCCTATCGTTAACGTTAGATTCGAAGATGTCCCAGGCAATCGCAGCCGCTTCTTTTTCGGAGAAGCTTTCACCGCTTCGGACTCTATTCAGGTATTCGTCGAACACAGATTTGCCTCCTACTCTTGTCAGTCTAACGATTGCGTTGAGAGGCCATCAGAAGCTTTGTAACACATCAGGATTTGAGCGACTCCGCTCCAACACGCTTGTTAGACGGCTAGTAACTTAAGCCTCATGCCATTTCAGCACATCCGGCAACTTTGCTGAACAATACTCAAGATGCAGCACGCGCCTGTGTCCTGGATCTATAGCTGCTGAAGATGAGTGCAAGAGTAGTGGACGCATTATCATGGCTCCGCCTCTTTCTAGTCTGCACGTGACGCTATTTCTCTTTTCTTTCCAATCCCGAATCTCTTCAGCTAGCAGACGCCCTGCCTTGTGTGAGCCAGGAATGACGCGCAATGCTCCATTCAACTCATCTGTATCATCCAAATGAACTCTGATGGTCAGCATGTTCTCCAAAATAGCAACTGGTGGCTGCACATGGACAATACCTGCTTTCACCGACCAGGGACCATAATCCTCCACATCAATCCGTTCACGAACAGCAATAGTTAGATCCTGATGCCATGCCACTTTCCAATTTGCTTCCACTGTCTTATCGAAAAAGATGCCGCGGACAACTTGTGCTTTCCTACCAAGAATCGGCTCGACCAAAAGGCGAAGGGCTTGGCTGTTTGCGATATCTCTTGTAAGCGGAACCAGATTAAGGAGATTCCTAATTCCGTAGGCTCCGCCACTTCTACGACTCACTGCATGATCAATAGGGACTTGTGTTAGATGTTCAATGAGTAACGAGATCAGCCCAAAATCTAGGATATTTGGGACGACGGTGAATCCATCCCTTTCAATCACATGAACGTAATTAGTCATCTATGCAGATTAACATTCAATAAAGCCGTCTAACGACAAAAGTCAGCGGTTACAGGTAACCTCGACTCAGCGCTAAGAGCACTCGTCAATCCGCTGCATCCGAATTGTGTACGCCCAGCATGGGCATGAACTAATGGGGTGAGAGTCTCCTGGAGGAGGACCAACGTCCAAATGCTCGAAAGTTTTGGAGCCAAGTGACGACAAATCCTAGCTTAAGGCAAGGGTGCCCTCGCGAGGGAGTACCTGCTACTTTGGGATTTCCCAGCATTACTCCCCCATCGAAGAGCTAGACGGTTGGTTAAGGCGGCGGATTCGAATGTGTTATTGGAAGTAATGGCGCAGACCCAGAACTCATATCACCAACCTGCTCAAGCTGGGAATGAGTAGACGGCATGCGTTCTCGACAGGGCTTAGCCGCAAAGGTTACTGGCGCTTGTTAAAGACGCTGGCGACCCAAACGGGAATGACCAATGAATGGCTGGAGCAGGGATTGCTATCCATTCGTCATCTCTGGATGAAAGTTCAAGGATACGCTTAGACTATCAGCATTGTCTGCGCGTCTTCATGAACCGCCCTGTGCGGACCCGCACGCGGGGTGGTGTGGGAGAGAATGGTTAAATGCCTTCCTTGACCCGATTTGGTCTGTCTCTACAACGGCATCTCAAGCCAAAGCTGACGACCCCCTTCCCACCGCGAGCGTTCAGCAACAAAACCAATTTTAGTGTAAAGGCGTAATGCTTCGATATTTCGCTCGTTGGTATTCAAAACGATAAGATGACAGCCGTGTTCGCGGGCACGACAAACCGCCCTTTCAACTAGCCTTGCCCCAATACCCCGCCCCCTTGCAACAGGCAGTACGAACAAATCCTCGATTTGCGCTTCAAAACCCGTAGACCAAAGGGAATAGTAGTACCAAACCTGCGTATATGCAACTGCAACACCACTCCCGGTAGAAGCAAGCAAAAACTCCACGTCTTCAATCAATAGTTTTCTCAAAGAACTCAAGATTTCAGTTTTATAGGGAAGCTGTTGATCTAAATGATCTCGAAAAGCTGCAATTAGGTTGGCTAAGTTGTCTATATCTACTTCTGTAGCAACTCGAATTTGTTCGATCGCTTCTGTCATGTGAATGCATCAGAGATAGTGAAATTAAACGTTTGGCATGGATAAATCACTCAAAATACTACCCACACTAACGGTTCAAAAATATTTGAATTTTGCACACCTAAAGATAGTCTACAAAGCTTGCCCCTACCAATACCTCAAGCAGTCAATGCTGCTGTTCAGCGGCTGCTAGAGATCTTCACAGCCGAATCAATGACTGGATGCAGCCCACTTCAACAGCGTTGTTGGGTATCATCTTGATGATGGGTGTCACGTAAAGTGAACAGCGCGATCGCTTGTGCCAGGGAAAGTAGAAAGGTAGCGATGAGTAATCCGAGTGAAACGGGGAGTCGGAAAGCATCATCACCCTGTAAAAGAAAATATGAGTGAAGACTAACCGCGATTATTCCTCCAGCCACGAGCAACCAAGAGAAAACAACACCATTGGCGTAACCTTGAGTTAAACGTTGCTGACCGAATAGCATCAACATGATTAGTGGAATGTTAAGTAGCAAGTTTAATTGAATTCCTCCCGGCATTCCAAATAGATCCCACTCATGCCAATACGCAGCATCAATCTGGTGCGTAATGAGAATGGTTGCATTAGCAAGATAGAGCCAAGAAAGTATTGACTTAATGGACGTTGAGCTTTTAGTCAACATACTGTCTGATAAACGCAACGTATCTAATCTAGAGTTAAACATCTACAGCTAGCAATTACCCCGCAGGTAATGCAGCCCAAGGCTGCCTATCACCCGCCGTAGGTCACCTTTGAGCATACCGATCAACTCTCAACGCTCTGGTGTGTATGGGTGTTATTAGGCACCGAGGCCAGACGATTAAAGCGGACAGACTTCCATGGCTTCAATCAAGCCATGCTTAATGGTGAAACGGTGGCCGACGTGCTCATCGGCAAGCACGGCTCCGGACAGATCGCGCACGACCTGATGCACCTCGACCAAGACCTGCCCATCCTCCTGCGGGTGAAAGGCAACCGGCTCGACGTGTGGATTGATCTCGCTCCACTGCTCCGTCCAGTAAGCGCGGACTTCTTCAGGACTACGAACAAAACCGCCTTTGAATGCCTTCGGCCAAGCCACGTCGGGAGTCATGAGGACAAGGGCGGCATCAATGTCGCGCGCGTTGAAGGCCACATACGCTGTGCGTAGGAGCTCAATTTCTGGTACAGGTTGATCTCGCATAAGAGGTAGGTGAAGGAGATGGGACAGTGCCTAACGTTCTGGCTGAGCGGCAACCAACCTGAACGATAAACAAAGAATCTGTACGTCCGCTCCAACCGGGTTGTTCTGCCGCGCAAATAACTCAGCCTCTGTAGTTTACTCGACCCATCGCTCTGACAATCTGAGCCGATATGAAAACTTAAGCAGTAAAATCGGTCGTTGAGCAACTCAATGCGCTCACTATGTATAAATTTGCTGCTGCTTCGGAGAATGAATCTATCGTGTTTGGCTCTGCTCGCCCTGGATATAGTAACGAGCAAGTAACTGAGTGGATTGAATTTATGCAGAATCAGGACATCAAGCGTGTTTGCTGTTTGCTTCCTGAATCTCAACTGACTCGCTATGCCAATCTACTTGATATTTACCGACAAACTTTTGGGCTCGACTACGTATGTTGGACACCGATTGAGGATTTCCACTTTGCCACCCCGGAAATTCTGATCCACCAAATTTTACCGTTCTTAGCGATCACTAATCAGAATGATGAAAAGGTCGTTGTTCATTGCTCTGGCGGAGTTGGGCGCACGGGACATGTTTTAGCAGCTTGGCTTGTGGCTGGACGAGGACTCTCTAACAAAGCCGCGATCGATGCTGTTAAACAAACTGGGAAAAATCCTTACGAAGCAGTGATCGCTGGTCCATTCAAAGGACGCAATCCGTGGAAACTTGCTGCGGAACTCAACCTGCTACTAGATGAATGCAATCGATTGAGGGGCAAGCTATCTTGATGCTGACTACCTACAGTTACGTTCCAAACTACCGCCATTACTCGAAACTCAAGCGGCAGAACGTTCTGTTTGAGTAGCTGCAGATGATTGTTGTATCTATACCAACATCTCGCGTCAGTCCTCTCCGACCAGATTGTTATGCTGCACTTACCAACCGCAAAATCTCGTTGCAAATTTCCTCAGGTGTCTTTGCTTTCGTATATACCGTAAACTTCGCAAGTTCATAGTTTGAAGGATGCCTTACGAAATGTTCATTGACATTGGGGCTACCATCAGGCACATACTCATTGCGCTCATTCAAAACTTGTACTGATGCATCTAGATCTGGTGAAGGAAGTAAGAGAACAATGTTTGAATAAGCAGCTAAAGCTTGCTGAACTCTTTGAAATAGAGAGCTGTCTTCATATACAGAATGACCCGCTCCAAAATCAATGACACAGTTTTTATGCTCTGACAGTAACCTCTCTACTGCATAAGCTTCAAAAGGTTTCCAGTACTGGTAAACTCCCCAAAATCCTTCCGTTTGCCGTTTGTGTTTTGCTAATTCTTCGTCATACCCAATCTCTTTGTAGTAAACCCATCGATACTCATCCATCGAGCATTGTGGAAGAGCAAGTCTAGCAGCTAGCAGCGCTCCAATAGTGGATTTTCCAGTACCAATAGGCCCAATGAGGATAATGTCTGATGACATGACGCTTTAATAGTAGAGCACTAGTTTAGATCCAATAGTGGATACCTAGCAACGGCTACAAGTAGTCACTGGTTTGACAATTCTGGGCCAATTTAATCTCAAGCACAAGCCCATAGCTTTAGAGTTACGTCCCACCAAGGTCTCAGCGGCGTAACCCGGTTAAATTCGGCGGCGACAGATAACTTCTACAACTGCATCAAAGACTTTCGGTTTGTCTGCTGTAATGCAGTGTGTATGACCGCCATAGATGTGAACGAATGGGGTGAAAGTGCTCAGGAGGAGAATCAGCATCCAAAGGCTCGAAAGTTTTGGAGCCAAGTGATGACAACTCCTAACTTCAGGCAAGTGGGATTTGCAGTATAAAGTAGGGACTGGTACGGCAGAAATTACTTCACTCTGTACTCTCGATACTGGCTGGATGAGCCGCTGATTGAGTAGATGTGCTGCCATCAGAGATCAAGATGTTCCGATCGCGAGTAAGAGCGCTCGACTAAATTGATTGCCTGCCGCTTCTGCTTCTCCAGGTTTAGTGGCTGTGAGAGAGCTTGCTGGCGCAAATGTTCGTTAAGTTGGTCGATCGCTGTGCAGTCGGGTTCCGTCAAGCCATAGCTCTGATAGTCGCCCTCTGAATACCCCATTAGAAGGCGATCGCGGTAATAGAGTTCTGGTTGACCTGCCTCATCCAATCGAATTTGGTAATCCTCAAAGGTCGCAGCTCTCAGTTTGGGTCTACCCGCTTTCTCTCGACTCCATATTTCTTGGATCTGAGGTGCAAGGCGATGAACATATTCATTTTGTACCCTCAAAATATCCTCAAGCAGGTCGGGTTCAGGTGTCTGTCTAGTTATCGACTCAACCCCAGGACGCTCGATTTCAATCTCTCTTGCTAGCCGTTGCTGGAGGGCTGGGAGTGTGTAGCCTCGACCTAGTTGGGACCCTGACATCCTGACAACTTCACCTTTGGCATCCGCTTGCTCGAAAATGATGCCTGGTTTGCTGGGACGATCGCCCCAGCAAACTGAAATACCGTGGTTTTGCAGCAACACTGCTTGCAGCTGCTCCAGGTCACGCCCTGGAATTGCCTCTTGGTCAACAGCGTGTTGCATCATGAGCATTACAGGTGGGACCCCAGTTTTCTGCCATGCCTCCACTTGCCTTCGAGTGGGAGAGCGTCGATCGATTTCATAAGAGCTTTTTAGAGGTTGAAGTCCATACTCTTTTTCAGTTTCCCGACAAATCCGCTGGCTGCGCTCATGATCTTGCCACGTTGGAATGGCTCGCCCGTCTAAAAGATTGATGCGACTGGCAACGAAATGCGTATGCCGATGCTTCGTGTCTTCGTGGACGGCACAGAACCATTGATACTCGTATAGTTCCGATTCAAGAAACTCATTCACCTGCTGTTTGTATGCAGTTTTGTCGCCGCTTCGCAGCAATTTTGGTTCGCGTGCTGATACCACTAATCCCGCAAAGCGAGCGATCGCTCTATCTCTTAAAAACTCGTCACTCAGGTCCTGAGTCACCGCATCCTCATAGCTGTAGGCATCAATCAAGTGATAAACGGGTCGCTCAATTTGAGGGTTTAAGTCCCGTGACATCAGGAATTCTCGCGCGATGGTATCCGAATCAGAGCCCATTACGCTACCACCAAGCAATCGCGCCGCTTCCTTATCGAGTACGTATTGCGTCGTTTCTCTAAAGTTGTGATTCTGCAACGTCTTCCCAATCATGTTTCCGGTTCCTCCTGATTAGTATTCTTGCCTGGGCTCAATTGCAGCCCAATTTCTACCAGCAACTTTTCTAAGCGTTCCAGTTGCTCTAAGTAAGCAGGAGTCAGCGGTAAATCTCTGTTTTGCTGGACTGCTATATTCATTGCCTTCGCCATTTGGTTGCAGTTGGCTCTGAGTTGAGCAAGTTGAACGTAGGCTTCCCGGTTAATTTGAGGGGCGATCGCCCGAGGTCGAGGAATGCCAGAACCGAACACTTTGGCTCGCACAAAGGCTGAGAGGTTGACCCCCTGTCGTAGTTCCTCAAGCTGCTGTTCTTCTGCTTCAGTGATGTAAAAACGCTTGGCGATCGTTCTGCGTTGATGCAGCTCAGAATCTCCTAAAGCCTCTCGAATCTCACCTTTGAGTTCCGCGATCGCCTGATCCATCGATTCAAAGTTAGGCATAAGCCTCCAACTCGCCACCAAGCCATCAGAATTCTGTCCTAGCACGTTCAGGGTGATTTCAGCAGGCTCGGGAGCGAAAAGTTGCTGCCCCAAGTTCAAAGTTTTGCTAAGACCGCCTTCTGAAGTCGCCAGCTCTTAGGTGATTTCGTTAGAAGAGTAGTAGGAGTATTCCATCGGAGTCATGGCGATTTGGACAAGACTCAGTGAGGTCATGATGGGCAAGCCGCCGAAGATTTATCCCGAGAGCACCGCGAACGAGTTGAGTTCAAAACTGGATCACCTGGCACAAAATCCCAAAGGTTTGCAGGTGAAGGAGTTAGTGTTTCGGCTGAGACCCAAAATCGAGACGGCGCAAGAGTCAGGCTACACCTTAGAAGATATTGTCAATGTGTTTAAGGCGGAAGGGGTTGACCTAACCTTAAATACTTTGAAGCGGTATTTACAGGAGAGCCGAGCCCTTAACTCCCAACACGACCTACCCACAATCCCTGCTTTAGATTCCAAGCCTACTAAGGTCAAAAAGACTAACTCACTTCCTGTTCCTTCCTCACAGCGATCGCCCAAGCCAATTCAACTATCTGAAGATAAACCCCAGCCTCTCGTTGAGCCTGGAATTCAACCCTTATTGACCAATACCAATGAGTACGGTTTTCAAGAAATGCGTTCTGATGATGACCTCTAAACGAATACAAAAAGTAGACCAATGGCTAGTAAAACGACAAAACTCCACCCTCAAGTTGCTGAACCACTCGCAAAGCAGCTGCAACCGAAACGGATGATTGGCATCACCTCCGACAAGGGCGGCAACGGCAAAAGTACAGTCGCTCGGGCTCTAGGTGACATCGTCCTCCGACGAGGCATTCCTACCCGAGCCTTTGATTGCGATCGCCGCAATGCTCAACTGCATCGGCATTACAACCAAGCGTTCTTGTCTACCTTTGATTCTGATGCGGGTGTGAGCCGGATTGATCTGAGTGTTAGAGGAGGAGCTGATGAACTCCTCAATAGTCTGGAATCTCCCACGACTCAAATCGTGCTGATTGATTTTCCTGCGGGTGGAGGAGAACTTTTCGAGCGCTTTGAACGAGAGATTAAGCTCTTCGACTTCCTGAGCGAAATCGGATATCAACTGACGATGGTCAGTGTACTAAGTCGGGTCAAAGATAGCATCAACTCGTTAAGAACGCTGATGGAGTACTGTGGCGATCGCGCGGATCATGTGGTGCTAAAGAACTGCTTTTTTGGAGAACCAGAAAGATTCAGCCGCTTTGACCACAGCAAGACAAAAGAACTAGTGCTGCAAACAGGGGGCGTGATTCTCAACTTTCCTGACCTGTACGACAGTACTTATGATGTCCTGGACGATAAAAACCTGACTTTCAGTGATGCCTTGCAACCTCAGAGCGGGTTGCCGATGGCCGATCGCCGTCGAGTGAAAGTCTTTTTAGATGAAGCCGAAGCAGAATTCCTCAAAGCTGCGGAGTTTTTAGGGTTGGTGTAGAAGAAGGCAGAGTAACAAGAGATTCAGGGTGCGACCATATTGCCTTTTAGTTCCAGAAGTAAGGCAGCTCAATCTAACAACTCTTGACTTAATTGGGTATAAACAATGGCTAGCAGCACTCCTGACAGTAACGGCAGCCACAAGCCGATTCTTACGGGGAATACAGTTCTCGACAAACTGCTTAACCAATTGGAGAAGGGCGATCGCGAGTTTATTCTGCGATTGATGGCAGAGTTGGGTATTCCGACCAATGACCCGATGCATCCCTTCTTAGTAGCGTTGCAATACTACGTCCAGATTCTCCGGGAAATTCCAGCTGCAATGAAATCAGCAGCGGATGAATCGTTTCGTAAAGCTGCGACGGTTTATGGCAGCATCCAATCCAATTTGAATCACTCGGTGGCTCAAATTGAAGGCATTCGGTTGCAGTGGGAGGAAGACACTAAAGCTTTGCTGCCTGAGTTCAGGTCTACCTTTAATGCGGCTTTTGACCAGGCCATTCAGTCAGCGGATGTAGTACTGAAAAAGAAGGTGGAGGCGTACCGTCAAGAGATTAATCAGATCAACGCCACCGCTTCACGGGACTGGAGCCAGGAGCTCGTTCGCACTCGTAATCTTTATCTGCAAGATGTCTTTTGGCAAGGTTTAGTTTGGGCTAGTACTGCCACGGCGATCGCCTTAGTGGTAGTGGGAGGGTCAGCTTACTGGCTAGGGACTCAGCAGGGACGGGCGAGTGCTGCCCAAGAGTTTGGTGACCAAGATTGGTATGTCATTGGTCAACAGTTGATTAACCGAGCAGATAATAAGCAACGGCTGATTCATTGCAACCAAGACCGCAACGTAAAATGCACCCTCTGGATGGAAGACCCACCGCAACAGTAGGGAAACGACGCAACCTCTTCACCGTTGTTCTTACTTGCCCCCAATTCTTTGGTTTAGGTACTGACGGGCGATCATGTGTAAAACCTTATCCTGTTTGACTGCTGTAATGTTGTGCCATATGTCTATAAGCAACTGATTGTGAATTCACTCAGTTTTGTTAGATCTCTTCTTTAGAGCCTCTTAAACAAGCACAAGTTCAGAAATAGGCTACAATTCTGACTCTGTCTACCTCCTAATCAAGGAACCAAAGAACTAAGTTTTTAGATCAAATTCCTATCCGACCGTTCTAAGCTGTAGTTTCAAGTTTAGAACTGCTTGGAGAGCCGCGATCGCCTGTATCGATTCTGGCCTATGGGAGGTAAGTATCCAAATTCGTCTGCACCACTTGACGAGCGATCGCGTTTTGCAAAATACGACTATCTCGTTCCTCTAAATACTGGCGATCGCTCGTCAAGTGGCAATGGCACGGTGTGGTTGCCTGGCTTGAAGGGGTCTTTGCTGATCCAGCAGATTGTTGAAATGGAGCGATTAGGGATTCTAGAGTTGTTACGTCCAGGACGAGAGCTTCGCAACTCGGATGCGGATTTGATTCAACTTAAAGAGCGGTTGACCGCTAACGAGTGGCAGACCAAAGCGCTGTTTGACCTCAAAATCAATCCCAATTGATACATTTCTCAATCTTTATACATTGCTTATATTGCGTTTCCACCTCCCAAACTGAGCTTTTTCTCTCCTGAGTTTGGGAGCCACTGGTTTCCACAAAGATGGTAGTGGGGGCATCTTGCTCCCCGTTCTACACTCGCTTTCATATTCCTTTTAAAACTGTTGCTACAAGACTAGCGATCACGAAACTCAACATTAAGTTAGAATTTGATTTTTCTACAAACTACCGCCAAGACGATGGTTTGTTGGGTTTCGTGCCTTAACCCAACCTACAAGATCGGGCGATCGCACTTCTTTCACATATTGAACTAGCGCTCGCCATCAATCCGTGAATAACGACCTTATCTCCTTCTTAGTACCCCTTGTGCCCATAATGTCAGTATCTTTGCTACACCCATAGTGGCGATATTTCCATGTCGTTGCTGGCTAATCAACGATAGATAGCTAAACCTTCCTCGGTTACTATTAACCCATCGATCAACCAAGGCATTCAGGTATCTCGACGTTGCTCGCAATCTTAAAAGAGACCGGGGATCTAGACGTCCAAGTATCATCCAATCAACGTCAGGACTACCAGTAATTTCCAACCTTGCCTGTTCCACGCCTCTCTCGAAGTATGCTTCCAGCTCTTTGGCTACTTCCTCGAAAGATATACTGTCCAAGTCAGGAACGCGCTCTTCCTCAATGGCTTCTAATTCCTCTGGCACAAACTTTAGGATTTCCAGTTCTGCTTGTGAAAAAAGCTCAACTTGTTCGACTTTCTGTGCTTTCATGATTTTTGCTGCTGTTGTTGGTCGGTATTGAATTGGGATCTGGTAACGGTAATGTTGAGCGAACCTGGTACTTGGTTAAACTTTTTAAAGACGACCCTCCCATCAATTCTGAGAATCCTAATCATGTGATACGGATAGGTAAGCGCCTCTGTCACGAAGTCTTCAGCACTAGGCTGGCGATGCTGAACGGTAATCGCGAGTTGCTTCTGAGTTTGAGAGCCACTGGTTTCGACACTCAGAATCTCAACCGAGTAACCGCCAGTCGGCTGCTCTCCAGCAAAAACGGCGACTACGCTGTAGCGGGTAAAATCCACTTGAGGAACGGGTGGCGGTGGTTCGGTATTAGAGGTGTGCTGTTGCCAAAGATCGTTCCATTGTTCTGAGTTATCAATCACCATTTGGCCGGCACTTTGATAACCACTATTACTCCCCTGTGCGATCGTTGTGTAATCAACGTTCATTTTGAATTTGAACCTCCTAACTCAGTTTTCGTTCTGCTGACACGAGTTTCTAGCGCCGAAGACTGGGAACTTGATGCGTTATTTTGTAGCAGCGAGTCTTCTTCTTGCCAGTTGGCGTCGTGAAGTTGAGGTTTAAAGTGAGCTTGCATTGAGGCGACTTGAACTTTGAAGGCACTTCAATTCCAAAGTCGCGGGTTGTTTCTGCACCGACTCGCAACGTGCCATAGTCTTGTTCGGCACTTGTCACTTTAATACCGTCAGGTCCAACCAAGCTCGCTTGTACGGCTTGCATTGTTTCATCCCCCGTATTTCGCACGGCTATGTTGACCTGTTCGAGCAGTGTCCATTCTTTAACCGATGATCTAGGCGTCACCTTCTCTGCTTCTGCGAGCGGTTGTCCTGCAATCTGCAATGCTTTGGCAGCATCCACTAATCCCGCGCCTTGGGCATTTTCATCGAACTCAGAAGAATCCAGTTTCTTGGCAGATTGCATCAAAATTCTCTTGACTTGCAACGGTTGAAGCTTTGGATAGCGCTCCAAAATCAAGGCAGCTATCCCGGCAATATGGGGGGATGCCATACTAGTCCCCGACTGCCTAGTGTAGCTGCCACCAGGCTTAGCAGACATAATTTGTTCGCCCGGTGCCAAGATGTCCGGTTTGGGTCGATTGTCGCTTGTTGGCCCCCGACTGCTAAAAGGCATGACTTTCGCACTATCACGGCTAGACGCTCCAACCACAATCACATCGCCTCTGGCATCTGCCGGGCTGGTAATGTTAGGCAAAGGTTTTTTGTCACCGTCGTTGCCCGCGCTTTTCACTAGCACTAAGCCCAGTTTCGTGGCTCGTTCGGCGGTTTCGGAAACGGCGCTGTTTCCATCGAGCGTTGGGCTGGGTACTCCCCAACTACAGTTGGCAATCCGCAATCGCTTCTCTTGCTGCATATCCTTCACGACATCTTCAATCGCATCAGCACCCTTCGATCCGCTCGATTCTGTCGATTCTTTATATTGAGTGGGGAAAATCTTATAGTTCCAGATTATTGCCCCCGGTGCCATGCCTTTGTACTTGGAGCCATTGCCTGCAATGATGCCCGCCACATGAGTTCCATGCGGATGAGGATTGCCCCACTCTTCGTTCGTGTAGTTCCGCTTGTGAACCACACGACCCTTGAGGTCAGGATGGTTAATATCAACCTCTGAATCCAGGACAGCGACGATCATGCCTTTGCCCGTACCAACCAGTCCTTGGGTTCTGGCATCAACCACACCCACGGCTACGGCACTTTGATCGAGTTCCAACTTTAATGGCTTATCAAATTCTATTTGTTCTACATCGCTGCGACTGGCAATCTGTTTAATTTCCGCAGGAGTGAGGTTTGCAACAACAGCATTCCCCAATCTTAAATGTTCCCCTGTTTCTGGGTCTGGCAATTCCTTTAGGAGTGACTCGATCGATTGATTTGCCAAGCTTTCAAATTCATCGCACTTTTGGCATTCAAATTCTTCTCCGCGTTTCCGGTATGAGTCCTCCAAGTCCTCGATCTCGTTCAGGAAATCGTCGAACGACTTATTTGGTTTGTAATGAATAATCACCCGCTGGCGTTCAGTAGACTCAATACCGCCTTCTTCAGCCAGGATTTGATACTCTAAGAGATTCTCAAGTTTGTCGTCAATCTCTGCTCCCCACTGGTCGCGGACTTCGCTTGAAGCTGTTTCGAGTTGCTCGCTTGTTAGGTAGAAATCATCGCCTAAAATCATAATATTTTACCTCGTGTATCAATGAAAGAAAGATTAGATCCCAGCCTCCAACTCCTTAGATCGGGAGAGAAATCAGAGAGGGTAAATGTAATACAGTCTGTCTCAGCCCTCGCCTGCTTCAGGGAAGGCAACTAACTTGCTTCAAACAAGGCGATGGCTGGCGCAGAGGTTACACTTTACCCATTACTTCCTCTTCCTCTGCTTCCTGTACTTGTGTGCATTTATTCCGAACGTTCCGGCACTAAATAAGGCTCCAAGAGCACCAAATATCAATGGAAGAAATTCTGGCGCTTCTTCAACTTCCTCTGGTTTGACTCCAACCTGTTGGCGAATGGGATCGAACAGGACACGAGTCACTGGAGGAACGTAGATAGGAGCCATCCAGCGGAAATAGCTAGGTAGCAGCTTAGCCACGCTGGGCGTCAGCAGTCGGGCAACCGCAGTTGGACCTTTGCGAGTGGCGGCTTGCAGCTTGGTACGAGTTCTGGGGTTGCTCATGATTTTCTTCGTCAATTGCTTGACAATAATTGTGAAGGTCTTCAGCAACTGCCTATTCACAGAACTACTAGGACTGCGACGGGCATAACCATTCCCGTTGACATAGGCTTCCTCGCCTTCCATCAAACTCTCCAGGGATTCGGCTACGCTCTCAGAATTGACATCTTCTAAGCTGATGCTTTCCATCGACTCAGCCTCAAGTCCTTCGATGTCTTCTGGTAAGAATTCCAGGCTCTCAACATCTGCTTCGGTAAATTGTTCTAGATCTGCTTCGATTGTGTAAGTTGCCATGATTGTCTCCTTTTTTTAGTTGGTTTTTTTCAGTGGTTTTTGGGGCTAATGCGGGTAGCCAAGTCTAATGAAAACTTTAATGAGTCATGCATCTTGGCTACCCTTTTTTATCCCTCGTCCTGAGTCTTAGAAGCGGCCAACACCATCCCACTCAGACGCTTCTTCAACTTCCTCTGGTTTGACTCCAGCCTGCTTGCGAATAGGACCCGATAGAGCACGAGTCACTGGAGGAACGTAGATAGGAGCCATCCAGCGGAAATAGCTAGGCAGCAGCTTAGCCACGGTGGGCGTCAGCAGTCGGGCAACCGCAGTTGGACCTTTGCGAGTGGCGGCTTGCAGCTTGGTACGAGTTCTGGGGTTGCTCATGATTTTCTTCGTCAATTGCTTGACAATAATTGTGAAGGTCTTCAGCAACTGCCTATTCACAGAACTACTAGGACTGCGACGGGCATAACCATTCCCGTTGACATAGGCTTCCTCGCCTTCCATCAAACTCTCCAGGGATTCGGCTACGCTCTCAGAATTGACATCTTCTAAGCTGATGCTTTCCATCGACTCAGCCTCAAGTCCTTCGATGTCTTCTGGTAAGAATTCCAGGCTCTCAACATCTGCTTCGGTAAATTGTTCTAGATCTGCTTCGATTGTGTAAGTTGCCATGATTGTCTCCTTTTTTTAGTTGGTTTTTTTCAGATTAATGGTGGATCTAACACAACGAAATATCATTCTCTGCTAAACAAATTCTTGTTTAGCAGGTTTCGTTGCTGAAAGGTTTTCTTGGGGATAATCATAGGAATAACCTTTGATTATTGAGATATTCAAAGAGCTTTTAGTTTGGTTGCTAACGCTCCTTTCCTTTCCATATCCGTATAGTATCTTGGTGAAATACGATTGACACTTAACTATTTTTAGGTGCTTATAGAACCAATAATTAACTATTTTTAGGTAGTGGCAATTTGCTTCTCTTTATATAGGCTGTAATTTCTTTAACTAAGAGAAATGTATAAATGTAAAGATATTTATAAAAAAACAGCAGTAAGCAAAGGCTGAAGCAATTACTCACTGGTGCAACAATTCACAACCCCGTAACTCTACTTTTTTAGCGCTTGGTAATTGAGATACCTCCACTCTGCATTGTCAATGCGATCGTAACGTTAAGCTCAACAAGCTCATAGTTATAGAGTGTAAGACTTATTCAAGAAGTTAGGCTCTCTCATGATTACCGCTTCTACCTAGAAACTTCAGTTCTTGCTAATTTTAACTATTCTTTCAATTCTATTTGGACTTATTAACCTGGCGATGTTTGAGCTGATATACAGTGCCAAATCAAATCACATCGGGACAAAATCGTGTCATCGACATTTATTTGTCACTATGACAAATAAAAAGTCACTGTACAGAAGTAGCAACGGGTATATCCCAGTTATGCAATGAGCAATAGTACTTAGGCATGACTAGACTTATGAGCGCTAAGCTTTTAGCAGTTCAACCTAGGAACCTTACTCCCATGGATGCCTCCAAGGAAGCCCGTC
>JAHHIL010000067.1 GCA_019358975.1 Trichocoleus desertorum ATA4-8-CV12 | reverse complement strand
ATCAAATCATTCAGCGCATCAAGGGGTTTACTTCTCATGAACTGAGGCAAGAGTTTGCTTGGCTAAAAACCAAGCTACCTAGCCTTTGGACTCGTAGTTATTTTGTTTCTACGGCGGGTCGTGTTTCTGGGGATACTATTCGTCGATACATTGATTCTCAGCCCTCAAGATAGTTGTTCGCCTCCGGTTTGTGCGACGCACACGCTCCGCGAACACCGCCTTATATCCCACCGCTAAAGCATGTGCGCTTTACGGCGATTTCTGTAATCTTGGCACTGTAGGAACCCGTTACCCCTCAATATTTCAAGATATTTCAAGCCCTAGAAGGAAGCAGAGATCACTATGACCCATTCACCCGCAGGCGCTCCATTGCCTAACCTAGCCTTGATTGATCAAGCGCAGCAAGCGATCGCAGACTTTGAGCGCTCTGTGGCTCCGGGGATGTGGCCGTACCTCGACAAAGCGACGCTAGTGGCAGAAATGCGGGCTCGAATTGCTGATCCGTTTCAAATTAATCAGGGAGGTCAACCTTTTTGTGGACCTGCCGCGATCGCCTTCGAACTAGTGCGGAAGCAGCCAGTGCGCTATGTCGAAATTTGTCGCAGTTTGTATGAAGTAGGCAGTTTTCAGTCGAAAACTCGTCGGGTGGAAGCAACGAGCCGCTTGCGCCAGAGCCAGGGTCGTCTCCGCATGGGTCAAGCAGATTGGATGCTCCTTTCTACCTTGCGCGATTCCGAAAACCTTTTGTTTCCAGTTGATCCAGGTGCTCCTGATGTGATGCGTAATTTGTCAGGCATGACCAAATCTTGGGAAATGAAAGGCTGGGTGCGAGAGATTCTCGGCTACCGCGATGTAAAGTATGACCACACATACCTGTTTGGCGAGTTTGAAGCTCTAACTGAAGCTGCGGAAGTCATTGCCTCTGGCGGTGTAGCTTTTGCCTTGATCACAGCGGAAGGACTCTTGCAGAATAAGCAGCCGTTACTGCCCTATCCTAGTCACTGGATCACCCTGGTCGGCAACATCGTCATCCAAAAGGGCCAATTTCTGAAACACGATAGCGGTCACTTTAGTTGCGATATTTATTCTTGGGCCAAACAGATGAAAGTAGATGCGGATGAAGGGCCGTTTGAAGATTATTTTTGGGGCGTGGTGCTAGGTCGCCCTTAATCGAGCCTTAGAGCCGCTTAAGATAGACGCGATCGCACCGAGCGGTCTCAACTCCCGTTGCAGGTTGATAACCATTGCTTTCGTATAGTTTGACAGCCTCAGCTAAGACACTGGCAGTCTCGATCCAGATGGTTTGAAATTGTTGCGCGGCGATCGCTTGCTCTAATTGCTGCAATAAATACTTGCCCAGTCCTTGCCCTCGCACTTCGGGCAACAAGTACATCTTGCGAACTTCAACCGCTGTTTCTCCGCGATCCACTGGGTAGTAGGCTGCTGTTCCTACAACTCGGTTTTGATGTTCCACCACCCAAAATTCACCGCCCACTGCTTGATAGCAAGCTTCGACTTCTAAGACATCGCGATCGGCTCCTTCCGATTCCCAACCCAAGCCATACTCAGCTAGGACGGAACGAATGACTTCGGTAGCAGCGGTGCGATCGCTCGGTTGCCAAGACCGAATCACAAACTCTCGATAACACCTCTGCATCAGCTATGAATTCTGGGTTCTGGATGTAGGGTCGCTAGCAATTGACTTTCTACTATTGCCAACTCTTCTAGGCGTTGCTCCACCAGCGATCGCTCATAGTAGGTCGTCGCTAAGACCCAATAGGCCCCATAGTGCCTTGCTTCCGAGGCCATCAAGGCTCGATAGAACCGAGCTAATTCTGGATCAGGAACGTGAGCCGCCAATAAGCCTAAGCGTTCATGGCTACGAGCTTCAATCAAGCCACAAACTAGCAGGAAATCCAATAAACGCTCTGGTTCACTACGACGAATTTGCTGATTTAACCCTGCGCCGTAAGGAGGAGCAGACAATGGCCCCAAAGGTACGCCGCGTCGCTCCAGGATTTGATTCACTTGTTCAAAATGCTCTAGCTCTTCTTTCGCGATCGCCGTTAGCGCTTTCACCATCTGGGTGTGGGACGGATAGCGAAACATCAGGTTCAGCGCTACACCTGCGGCTTTGCGTTCGCAGTGGGAGTGGTCGAGCAAAACGGTATCTAAATTAGCCAGAGCTTGCTCCACCCAAGCGGAGGTAGTGGGTTGCTGCAAAAACTTAATTTTGGGTAATTCGGAGGCCACCACAGCGGCGATTTAAACCAGAAACACAACAATTTGCACCATAACAGTTTTCTTGGAGAGATGACACGAGATTACAGGCGGGAATTGAGTCTTTCCTGTGTTTAAAGCTGCATATTTAGTAATTGATTAGCTACTCTCCAGCTAACCACCGTACATAGGGTCGCAAACCACCTATCCCCCGGTATGTAATTTCAGTAGGTATGGTCACTGCATTTAGATCTAAGCGAAAATAAACCTTGCCATTGCGGAACTGAAAATTGTAAACACTAGGTTCCTGCGAATTAGCGTCACCAATACAAGAGCTGTAACGCTGACTTAAAGGTGCCTCGTATTCTACAACTTGCTTATCGGAACTCAATAATCTCGCAGCCCCTGCAATCGGTCGAATATTAGGAACGGCAGTGTGTTCAACACCACCTTCAATAGGCAGATAAAGAGTCCAAATTTTGATCGTTTCAGGGCATTCCCCTGCTTGGTGCTTTACAGGCACTAATATGTGTTGCTGCTCAGATGTTTCTAGCTGACCTTGAACTACCGTTTTGATCTCGCCTAAGCCTTTGGTGCAAGCAGCTAATAACCCCAAAACTCCTATTGATAATGCGATGGCTAGAGTTGATCGCCGGAGGTTTTTTGTGAGCATATTTGTGATTCCTCTACGGAGATGGTCTGTATAGCAACTTGCGGCCTAACCTGCAGTTATCGTCCCCACCCTATGTAATGCCGGGAACATGGCTATCTAGAAATGTTGCTATCCAAAAGAAATGGATATGCCTCAGCTTCAAAAAGTTTCTTAGCGCGATCGCTTCACGAAAATTAGTCTCCGATCTCCTGAGTCTCACTGTGTTGCAAGGAATTAAGTCTTGGTAGCGAAATCGATCGCTACTGAGGGGCATGGGAACCCTAAATTCAGAAGCTTTAGGAGTTGTGAATGTCGAGTCAGAATGGGACAAACAGCCCCCGTCAATTCTCCCGACGGGCGTTTTTAGCGTTAGGAGGTGCAGCCCTTGCCCAGGTCTTTGCCCAAGTAGAGTCTGTGGATGCGGCTCGTCCAGCCCGTGTCATTCATCGTCGAGTTGCAGGCATTCCCTTCTACCAAACCACGATTGACTTAACTGACCCCAAAACTTTCGTCACGATTGGCTTACCTCATCGGGCTCCGACAGCCAACAGCGCTCACGTTTCTTACGGAGATGAAGCCTTTGGTCGAATTGTTGCTCGTTCCCATGCGGCAGTGGTGGCAAATGGCACCTTCTTTAGCACCGATGGAGAGAAGCGGGTTATGGGCAACGTAGTCGCAGAAGGCCGATTCCTCAAGTACAGCCCTTGGGAAAACTATGGAACGACGCTGGGCTTAAGAGCAGGTAATGAACCGGAGATGATTACCGCCAGAGTGGATGGCAAACCTCAGTGGCAGGAACATTGGTTTTCTATTACCAGTGGTCCCAGGCTGTTAAAACAGGGCAAAGTTTGGCTGGCTCCCAAATCAGAAGGTTTTCGCGATCCGCGTGTGCTGGGAGTAGCATCACGAGCTGCAATTGGTTTCCCACGCGGCGGCAAAAAATTAGTACTTGTTACCTTTTTAGCTAACTTATCTCTGGAACGAGAAGCCAAAATTATGCGAGCGATCGGTTGCTACGAAGCCATGAATCTGGATGGAGGTTCCTCTCTAGGACTCGCTAGCCATAGTAGGATTTTGGTCCATCCAGGACGCGAACTCACCAATGTCATCGTCGTTTACGATGCCAAGCATCCTGCGCCTACAGCTCTGAAGGATTCTTGGACGATGTTTCAACGAGGCGATCGCCCTACCCTACGCGCTTAAGCTATCTAGGTTCTTAAGTTAGTAACTGCCTCTTAGTCTTCAGACCGAATTTGGAGTTAAGTTGCTACTAGTTGCTGAAGGTGATGAACTAAAGCATGCAACCCCAATCGGTAGCTTTCAGGGCCAAAACCACTAATTTGCCCAACTGCTACAGGCGCAATGAATGAGTGGTGCCGAAATTCTTCGCGACGGTAGATATTGCTGAGATGCACCTCAACGGTGGGGAGACTAACTGCGGCGATCGCATCTCGCAGCGCTACGCTCGTATGCGTGTAAGCCCCAGCATTAATGACAATTCCTTGATGATGCCCTTGAGCCGCATGGATGGCATCCACCAAAACACCTTCGTGATTTGATTGCAAGGTAGACACTTTGACTTGCAGCGTTTGCCCTTCCTGCTCTAGGGAACGGTTGATTTCATCTAGAGTCACACGACCATAGATCCCTGGTTCACGCTGCCCCAGGAGATTTAAGTTAGGCCCATGCAAAACTAGAACGCTTAGCAAGCGCGTCAACCCATACTCTTAGATGTTGGCATTAACGACGGCGGTCGTTAACAGGAATGGGGATCGGCTCTGGCTCTGGCTGTGCTTCTGGCCCCAGCAGAGCATCAATGAGCTTACCAACTAACTCTTTTAGTTTTTCTAGGACTTTGTCAATCAAATCCATTAAACCAATAGCTCCTTTAATCTAGCCTACTGCTTTTACTGCAAAAACAAAATCCTGTTTCAAACGTAAAAGAGGTAGCTAAGTCAACAAAAGGGGATTCTTTACTTGATCATAACCAATGATTAGAAATGATCAAGGTCACAATCCCAATTGGTTAAAAATGCGAATTTTCTACCAGCGATCGCGTCAACAGCTTACGCCGTAATTGATCTAGAGCCGTGCAAGCACTACTTTGCTGAATCCAAGTCCGCCCCCGGAAGGAGCCAAATTGATATTCGTAGCTTTCTATTTCCTCCTGAGGGCCTGCCAGACCTATGTAAACTAGACCCACAGGTTTAGAAGCGCTACCGCCTCCAGGCCCCGCAATGCCAGTGATACTCAGTCCCCAGGTAGTACCTAAACGCGATCGCACTCCAGCGGCCATTTGTCTGGCGATAATATGACTCACAGCTCCCTGCTGCGCTAAATCTTCCGCGTTCACGCCTAGCAGAGAAATCTTGGCCTGGTTGTCATAGGAAATGACTCCGCCCATAAAATAACTTGAACTGCCAGGGATACTGGTGAGCATTTGGCCCAAACCACCCCCTGTGCAAGATTCAGCTGTACTTACGGTTTCGCGCACCGCTTGCAACTGCCCTCCGACCACAGACGCTAAGCTTTCGTCATCGGCCCCGTAGTAGTCAAGGCCACCGATTTGGCGCAATTGGTGCTCTACGGGTTCGATTAGTTGGAGCGCTGTTGCCTCGGACTCTGCCCGTGCCGCAATCCGCAGCTTCACTTCCCCATGATCGGCATAAGGTGCGACTGTGGGATTGACTAAATCTAGAAATGGAGCGACTTTTTCTGCCAAGACTGATTCGCTGATACCCCAAAATTTCAGCATGCGGCTATGAATCACTTCCTGCCCCCAGCCCTGCTGTCGCAGATAAGGCACCGCTGTTTCTTGCCACATCAACTGCATCTCTGAAGGCACTCCCGGGAAGGTCAAAATCGTTAAGCCTGTACGGGGCTGCCAAATGACTCCTGGAGCACTGCCAGAGGCGTTAGGGAGCACTTCAGCCCCTTCTGGTAGCAGAGCTTGCTTACGATTGCTTGGAGACATCTCCCGACCCCGACGAGCATATTTCTGAGCAATATCCTCTAGAATTTCCGGATGCTCGACGAGTGGGACATCAAAGAAGTCTGCCAGGGTTGCGATGGTGAGGTCGTCAGGGGTTGGCCCCAAGCCTCCAGTCAGAATAATTAGGCGCGATCGCTCACAGGCAATGGCCAATACTTTTTTGAGGCGCAGGGGATTATCCCCGACTACAGTCTGGTAGTAGTGAGGAATGCCCAACCAGGCTAACTGCTGCGCTAAATACTGCGCGTTGCTGTTTAGAATATCTCCCAAGAGCAACTCAGTGCCAACACAAATCACCTCAGCACTCAGACTCATTGACATTCACCTATAAAACGTTAGCAGTCAGCCACGATATTTGATTCTGCATCGCTCAATCAAACTCTACAGAGTGCAGTTGGGTTAGCGGGCTCTTGCTTGCTTGCGGACTTTCCAACTGGTGTAACTCAGTAAGGCCGTCGCGCCCAGAGCATAAGCGATCCCACTAGGCATGCCAGAAACGGCGAGAGCAATACTGCCAACCCACAAAGTTAACGAGTAAATAAATAAAACCGTTAAGCGATGCGACAGACCTGCTTGGAGTAACCGATGGTGTAAATGGCGTTTGTCTGCCACAAAAGGAGACTTACCACTACGCAGTCGGTCTAAAATTACCGCCGACATATCTAAAATGGGCACCGCCAAAATTAAGTAGGGCAACACGACCGCGACAGTGGTCACACTCTTAACTAAGCCGATGACACCCACCCCAGCTAGCGTAAACCCAATGAAATAGGCTCCTCCATCGCCCATAAAGATCTGAGCTGGATTGAAGTTGTAGCGCAGAAAGCCCAAGGCTCCTCCGGCTAGGGCCGCAGCAATTAAGGCGGCAGCGGGTTGGTTCATGAATAAGCTGGCAACCAGCATGACTACGGCAGCAATTCCAGAAACTCCTGCCGCTAAGCCATCCAAGCCGTCAATCCAATTGATCGCATTCGCCATGCCTACTAACCAAACCACGGTGATGGGTAGGCTGATCCAATCGGGTAGAGAGACTAGACCATCAAAGGGAATGGAGAGAAATTCGATCTGTACGCCTGCTTTCCAGGCTAAGCCAGCAACAAGGGCTTGCACAATTAGACGAGTCAACGGCGACAGACCAAACAAGTCATCGGTCAAGCCAATTAAGAAAAAGGCCAGACCGCCAATAGTGACTCCCCAAACTTCGTATTCTTTGTCGGGTGGGAGCAAACCGAATCCGCCCGTCCACCAAACAATCAAGAGGGCAATTAAAGTGCCCGCAAAGATAGAAACGCCTCCCAGACGCACCATGGGTCGTTGATGGACCTTGCGATCGCCAGGGAGGTCTACTCGTCCACTTTTGAGGCCAATTTTTCTGACAATTGGCGTGCTCCAGAGGACGACGAGGGCGGAGACGAGAAATGCAACCAGGTGATAGAGCTGGTATGGCATCTGGAAAATAGAGTAGGGTTCAGCCAAAAGTACTGTCAGGCAGAGTCTACTATATTTCAGCGAGTTACAGGCAATTAAATCCGGACGCCAAGATAAATTTCTATGCCAAAACTGGCACTGGAATGCTCAGATGAGGATAAAGCGGGAATCTAGCGCATAAGGTAGCGACCCGCTGGCGGCAAGCTTGAGCGATCGCCTCATCTTCAGGATTTAAAAGTCGATCCGCAATGATATTAGCAATTTCTGCAAACTCAGTCGTTCCCATCCCACGAGTGGTCATAGCGGGTGAACCGAGTCTGAGGCCGCTGGTGACAAACGGTGACTCTGGATCGAAGGGCACTGTATTTTTGTTGGCTGTGATGTTAACACCGCTTACTAGCTGGTCTGCTTTCTTGCCAGTCATGCCAATCGAGCGCAAATCCACCAACATCAAGTGGTTATCGGTGCCACCTGAAACAATCTTGAAGCCTCGTTGCTGTAGCTGACTCGCTAAAGCTTGAGCATTTTCAATCACCTGGCCAGAATAAGTTTTAAATTCTGGTTTTAGGGCTTCACCGAAAGCTACTGCCTTGGCCGCAATTACATGCTCTAGTGGACCCCCTTGAGTGCCAGGGAAAACCGCTTTATCAAACTTTTTGCCCAGTTCTGGATCGCGGGTCATGATCAATCCACCTCTGGGTCCGCGCAGAGTCTTGTGAGTCGTGGTGGTGACGACATCGCAGTAGGGTAAGGGATTGGGATGATGCCCAGTAGCAACGAGGCCAGCAATGTGAGCAATGTCTGCGAGCAGGTAAGCTCCAACTTCATCCGCGATCGCCCGGAATTTATCAAACTGGATAATCCGGGGATAGGCAGAGTAGCCGCAGACAATTAATTTAGGTCGATGCTGAAGTGCCAACTCGCGAATTTGGTCGTAGTCTAGCTGCTCGGTTTCTTGACTAACGCCGTAGTGGCAAACCTTAAACCACTTGCCAGAGACGTTGACAGGGGAGCCGTGGGTTAAATGACCTCCGTGGGACAAGTCCATCCCCATGATCGTGTCTCCTGGTTCTAGCAGGGCCAGGAATACAGCAAAATTGGCTTGGGCTCCTGAATGGGGCTGGACGTTGGCGTGGGCGGCACCAAAGAGTTGCTTGATGCGATCGATCGCTAATTGCTCGATCTGATCCACAAATTCACAACCCCCGTAGTAGCGCTTCTGGGGCAACCCTTCTGCGTACTTATTGGTTAATACAGAACCTTGAGCTGCTAGCACGGCGGCAGAGGTGAAGTTTTCGCTTGCGATCAACTCTAGGTGGTCACGCTGGCGCTGGAGTTCTTGCTGAATGAAGCCAGCAATTTCGGGATCGGTTTTGGCTAGGAAGTCTAAGTTAGTTTGAGACACAGAGCGAACCCCTAGTGAAAGTAATGTCAGAACGGCTGCAAGCTCAGGTTGGCTACCCTTCAGTAGTAATTACTATGGTGCCAGCTGTGGCAATTTTTTCCTGAATCAATAATCATAACTCCGAAGGACGGAGAGAGAAAGGCAGTTTGCGGGTCGTCAAGCTTGATCTGCTAGAGGTGTTCGTCAAGCTTGATCTGCTAGAAGGGGCTGGCGATCGCAGGTTATGCAGCCGGGGATCAAGAAGTTTTAGCAAAGTGATGCTAAGAACACTACTCACTAAAAGCGGGAACTCTAAACTTGCAGATTAAGCTGTGTATGCTTCGCTCTCATTTCCCCTGACGACAACTTAAAATACATGTAGTGGGATCGGGGAACCACCGGAGGTGTCAAATGCTCGTCATCTTGATAGGTGATCAATTACTCTCCCCTCAGCAAGTTTGCCAAAGTTGCCTTTTAGCAGACCGCAGTGGCCAACCGCGTTGGAATCAAGGACGGCTGCGCTGTGGTCATGCCGTTCACAAACTGAGCGAGAGCCAGCCAGATCAATACGAGTGTCAGATGGGTTTCCGCATCGCCAATATTGAGTGAGGTGAAACTAATTGTTTTAGCTCAAGCTACATGAGGCAGTGCTAGGTAGAGCCAGATGGGGATGGTAGTTGCGTTATCCTGAGCTTAATACCCCTTATCTGACAACTCATAGGAGCCAGTACGATGACTTGGCGCGGATCAATCACTGTTCCCGATCGCATTTTTGCGGCTTTGCCTTACTTACTACCCCTGGTTGATGCATTGCCCTTTGGCCGCTTTTTGTTTGGCCAATTCCCAGTATTACAATTGCTCTTTATTCCCCTCTTTCCAGTATTGCAAATCTATCAAACCATACCCTTTGCAGGGCTAATTGTTTTCTTTGCCTTGTTTTTACTCGTGGTTAGAAACGAACGAATTAATCACTTTATTCGCTTCAATGCCATGCAAGCTATTTTGATAGATATTGTTTTAATCTTGTGTACTCTAGTTCTCTCATTGCTACCCCAGGGGGGGGCAGGGAATCTATTTGTAGAAACACTATTTAATGTTGTTTTTCTAGGCGTTCTGGCGGCATTTATTTATTCAGTGGCTCAATCTCTATTGGGTCGCTATGCTGAAATTCCCACGATCTCAGATGCAGTTTATATGCAAGTTCGCTAATCTCTTAATTTGCCTTTGCTGCTGCCATGCGCCAATTTTTAAGAGTTGGTCTTTTGTAGTAGCTGCTTGCTCATTAGGAGCGAATACCTAGCCGAGCGACCACTTGGTTGTCGAGGCTGCCGATGCCCTCAATCTCTACGCGCACGCGATCGCCGATCTGTAGCGGTCCAACTCCTTCCGGTGTCCCGGTTAGCACCACATCGCCTGGAAGTAGCGTCATGATGCGACTTATATAAGACACCAGGACATCGGGAGGAAAAACCATCTGCTCAATCAAAGCAGATTGGGCAGGTTCAGGATTTTCATTCAAAATGGTTTGCAATCGGGCTCCTGGGCTGAGTTCGCGTACAATCCAAGGCCCTAAAGGACAGAACGTATCAAATCCTTTGGCCCTTGCCCATTGGCTATCACGGCGCTGGAGATCTCTGGCGGTGACATCATTGGCAATGGTGTAGCCCCAAATTTTGTTCTGAGCCTGCTCTGGGGTACAGTCCACGCACCGCTCCCCAATCACCACCGCCAGTTCGCCTTCGTAATCCACTCTCTCAGATTGGGATGGATAATTAATTTCTGTTCCTGCTGCTGTTACTGCAGTCGGAGGCTTCAAAAACAATAAAGGTTCTTTAGGAACGTCTCCTCCCATTTCCGCTGCATGCTTGGCGTAATTTTTGCCGACCGCCACAATTTTAGAGGGCGCACAAGGCGCTAAAAGCTGGTAACTATCTGGCTTCAGCTCTAAGTCAGTGGGCTGGCCCTTGAGCCACGGAGGTGCATCTAGCACCTGCACACCTCGATTTAGCTGCAACAAGCCATAGTAAATTTGGCCTTCAGGTGTTTGAACTCGGACATAGCGCTGTGCCATAGGAGTGCGTTGTACCCCACTGTGTAATCCCTGAGTGTCTATTGAAGCAAGCCAGCTTGGTTAACTATTCAACCTCAGGACGGCTTTGAACACAAATTATTGGGCTAATCTTCAACATTCTCGCGCAAGTCTGACATAATGGATGTTTGTGCCTAAAAAGCACTAATGTATTTTATGAACATCTCTGTTGAACTTGACCTTAGCGCCATAAGTTTCGCAGCAGCTGTCTATAATTCCTTGCTTCTTAAAGTTGGCCCTCAAAGCTGCTTGAAGAAGCCCGACTGTCCATAAGGAGATCCTTGGCATGAGCTACATCTACGAGACAATGTACATTTTGCGTCCTGACTTAGGGGAGGAACTCACCGATCAGACGATTGGTAAGTACCAAAACATCCTCAGAGAGCAAGGGGCAGAGCTGATAGAAACTCAGCATCGTGGCAAGCGCCGTCTAGCTTACGAAATCAAAAAGCACCGTGAGGGTGTTTATGTGCAAATGAACTACAGCGGCCCAGGTAGCGCGATCGCGGTCCTAGAGCGAGCTATGCGTCTGAGTGAGGAAGTAGTTCGCTACCTCACGGTTAAACAAGAAGTCACAGATGAGGCTGTCGCAGCTGACGACGCTGAAGCATAACAGTTATAGCTTCTAGAGCTTTACACAGATCTTCTGAGAGCCTAGCAATTAAATTTAGGCTCAAGTAAAAAAAGACTGGAGAGTGCGACATGGTTCACCTTCCAGTCTTTTTGCTATATCCAAGTAAGCTTTAAACTAGACTGGCTATAAGCAGTTGCTAATGTCTCTAGATTACTGAGCAGACCGATGAAGCTTTCCAGAAAGAATTTAGATCAAAAGCTAGATCACGTTTATGACGTCATCATCGTTGGAGGCGGCGTTGGTGGTCTTTCGGCAGCAGTCTACTTACAACGCTATCGCCTTTCCTGTCTAGTGATCGAAAAAGGCCGAGGTCGCTCCTTCTGGATGCAGGACTTACGCAACTACTTAGGTCTGCCACCCACCACACCAGGCAGAACCCTACTGCAACAGGGGCAAGAGCACCTATTATCTCTAGAAGGTGACTACCTGGCAGGCTACGTTGAAGATGTTCAGGATGAAGGCGAGACTTTTGCGGTCAAGGTCAAAGTTGGCAAGAAAGATAGCACCTACCCCGTCTTTCGGTCTAAGTACTTGATAGCTGCGAGTGGCATCATTGACCATTTGCCAAAACTTGAAGACATGCAGAACGTGTTTGACTACGCAGGCTACAATCTGCACGTCTGTATGATTTGCGATGGCTACGAAATGGCTGATAAGAAGTGTGGCCTCTTTGTGGCTTCAGAGTCGGCAATTAACACTGCTTTTGTCTTAAATTGGTTTACCCCTTATATCAGTGTCTTTACTCACGGCTTATGTGATGTCAGTCCAGAAATGCGGCAGAAATTACAAGAGCATGGGTATCCTTTGATCGAGACTCCCATTGCCCGCTTTGTCGGACATGACCATGAAATGAATGGCGTTGAATTGTCGGATGGGTCGGTGGTTGAACTTGAGACAGGTCTGATTGCGATGGGTTCTCATTACCAAAGTGAGTACCTGAAAAGCTTGAATTTGGAATGGAATGGTGGCAATCTGAAAACTGATCCCATGTGTCGCACCACCCATTCTCGCATTTTTGCGGTGGGAGATTTAAAGGAAGGTTTGAATCAGGTGTCAATTGCTGTTGCAGATGGTACATTAGCTGCAACAGCAATTTGGCGAGAGATTCGGCGACAGTCAAATCCTCGTATTTGGCAAGACAACTTAGTTGGAGCTGCAAAGACGTGACCCCGATTGACACAGGCAACTTTCAAGAAGTGCAAGCAGAAGTGGCTCATCTGCGTGAAGAATTGCAGATGAGAGATCAACTGGTGCAGCAGTTATCTCAGGAACTGTTCCGGTTGGTGAAGGGCAATACTGGATTTATGCCCAGCCCGGAAGCTTCAGAGCGCCACATGACTGAAATTCGGGCTTTACGGGAGCAATTACAGGGTGTAGAACAGCAAGTAACGTTCTATCAAGAACAGATCACATCCCGGGATACTGAAATCTACCAACTACGGCAATCGGTGCAAGAGCTGACCGATCGCAGCCGTATGTTGGAGCAAGTGGTGCAAGAACTTCCACGAGTTTATCGCGAAAAGTTTGCTGAGCGGATTGCTCCAGTGAAAGAGAAGCTAGCCATGCTGCAACGAGAAAATCGTCAATTGCATGCTGAGCTGCAAAGCGTCAGCTACCGCTTAGCAGTGAGAACTCGTCGTGCTTCTGGCTTGGATTTACCGAGTTTCCCCCGTCCTGGCGCTGCTACTCTACCCAACTTCGGCTGATGGTTCAGGTTGTGATTGTAGTAGACGCAGAGGTTAGTGCGTCTAGTCAACAGGTCACATCCTCATCTGTTATAGAACAAATGGTTGCTGCCTTGAGGCAGGCTATTTTGACTGAGGCCACAGGGGCATCTACAACTCAATTCAGCGCTTGCAAATCGACTGCATCTGTTGCGATCGCTCAGCATCATATCCAAGTTTTTTCGGTCAGTGAGATTCTTCACTTAAACGTCAATAATCAAGTTGCATTGTTTCGTGGCGGTGGAGGTCAAGGATCTGATTCGGTATTGCTTTGTCCTTTGACACTCAACCTTCCCAATACCTTTGCTTGGTTCGGGCAAACCATTTACCAGCAATGCCGAGATGTAGACACCTTGCGGCGGCTAGTAGAGCAGCAGTTTGCATGTGCCATAGGTTCTGGTTTCTACTGGTTGCCTATTGTCTACACCAAAAAAGGGCCTCTTTATGGAGAGGTGATTGCTTTAGGAGAGAATCAAGAGTCAGAGAATCGGGTTTTGAAGTCGCCTGACGATGACTTCTCTCAATTCAGCTATTGTCAACCGCTGCATTTATCTGATGTCTGGCGACAACCGCTTTACAAGTTGGGCTACCGTTTGTTGCGATCGCTGTCGGCTCCACCCGCAACGTACTTACTGCAGTTTGGGTTACAGGGGCAGACAATTTGCTTCGATCGGCTCTGGCCATTTCCAGCGGCACCCGCGATCGCGAGTCTGGGCGTGCAAACCCCGGATCTATTTGCCTGTCATTGGCGCTGCCTCACAGACCAACCAATTTTAGATTTGGTTGTTGCAGCTATGGCTCCATGCCAAATGGATAGACCAGGGGTGTAGCGACATTTTCTAAGCTGCTACAGCCTTTGAGGCTTTCGATGTAGTGGCTTTGGAGGGTACTAGCTCCATCACAGGAGGTCGTTCGGTGAATAGGGTCTCAAGGTCTTCTACAATCTCAAATACTCGGTCGAGTTGAGTAATTTCAAATATGACTTTGGCAGAAGCCTGTACGTTGCAGATGACTAGGCGGCAATTACACTTGTTGGCGCTGTTGAGTCCAGTAATCAAGGCTACTAGGCCAGAGCTGTTGATGAACTCAATATTTGCTAAGTCCAGTATCCAGTAGCTATAGCGCTCGGAGGCGATCGCTGCGATCTGATGTTGTAAAGCAACACCACCTTCAAGATCTAAACGACCTTGGGGTTGAAGTACAATGGCTCTGCTCACTTTTTGATCAGTCATAGTCCTAGCACAGTAAATGGCATCTGGAATAGCAGAACTTAACTTGCAAGCAAGCATGGCTCTGACGCTTGAAGCTGAAACTGTTGACTGGAAGGTACTGAGGTCTCTCAGCTACTTGCAAATGGTGTCTACAAGAATGATGCTTACAGAAGTTTATCTGCCCTCAATATAAAAGGCATAAGCTAGGAACCTCAGTAATTTCCCGTAACTTTGCTAAATCTTCATCTTCACTGGAGCTTTGATGAAATTTTAGTTTTGCAAGATAACCTAGGAAAATGAGCTGCCCTAAGCTTTGTTGACACTTTCAGATCGCCACGTCAAGATCTTAAGAAAGGCAAATCTTTGTAAAGGCTGTGTTGCATGTCTTTCGAGTTTTTATCGTTAGAGACTATCCAGGAGTTAGCTCGTCACTACGGGTACTGGGCAGTGTTTGTAGGAATTCTGCTAGAAAATTTGGGTTTACCAATCCCTGGTGAAACTGCGACACTAGCTGGCGGTTTCTTGGCAGGGAGTGGTGAATTAAATTACTGGATTGTTCTGGGTAGTGCAGCTCTCGGCGCTTCCCTGGGTGGGACTTGTGGCTACTGGATTGGGAGATGGGGTGGCTGGCCATTGCTGGTTGGCCTAGGTCGCATCTTCCGCTTTCGCGAGGAGCAACTGCTAGAAGTCAAAAATCAGTTCAGTGAAAACGCGGCAAAAACTGTTTTCTTTGGCCGTTTTATTGCTTTACTCAGAGTTTTTGCCAGTCCTCTAGCTGGAATTGTCGAAATGCCGTTTCTCAAGTTTATGTTTTACAACTTGATCGGCGCTTCAACTTGGGCGTCGGTAATGGTGACGCTGGCATTTTTTGCGGGTCGGATTGTGCCTCTAGAGCAGCTAGTTGTTTGGGCGGCTCAGTTCACGGGTGTTGCTCTGGTGCTGGCGATCGCTTGGATTGCAGTTCCTATTTGGCTAGAAACTCGCAAAGCTAAGCAATTGGAACGTCCAGACTAATTTTAAGCTTCAGTAAGTTGAATTAGGCTTCTGAGCACTAGGGTAAATACGCAGACTTAACAGATGGAGCAATGCAAACTGCCCCATCTGTTTTGATTGGTTTAGAGCTTTTGACCAACCTAGAGCCAAAAAGTTGAGCCAAAAAGTTAAAGGCGATTTTGCTGTGACCAAACCCGCGTGGGTAGACCCCAAACATAGATAAACCCTTCGGCGGCTTTGTGGTCGAACTTGTCTTCCGCACCGTAGGTTGCCAAGTCTGGGCTGTAGAGAGAGTTGGCAGACTGCCGCCCCACAATATTGGCATTGCCTTTGAACAGCTTGACTCGTACAGTGCCAGAAACTCGCTCTTGGGTCTGTTGCACAAAGGCATCTAAGGCTCCCTTGAGCGGGCTATACCAGAGGCCGTTGTAGACGAGTTGGCTGTAGCTCTCCTCAATGCCCCGCTTGTAGTGGGTGACATCAGCCGTGAGCGTCAGACTCTCCAAATCTCGATGGGCTTGAATTAGCACTAAGAGCGCGGGTGCTTCATAAATCTCGCGGGACTTAATCCCAACTAAACGATTTTCTAGCATGTCGATCCGCCCGATGCCATGATTACCAGCTAGGTCGTTAAGTCGGGTAATCAGGGCTACAGAATCTAAAGCTTCTCCATTCAGGTGGGTGGGCAACCCTTTTGTGAAGCCAATCTCTATATATTCTGGCTCGTTGGGGGTGTCTGCGATCGCCTTGGTCAAAGCGTAAATTTCTTCTAGTGGCTCAGTCCAGGGGTCTTCTAGAGGGCCTGCCTCGATACTGCGCCCCAACAGGTTGCGATCGATGCTGTAGGGTGAAGACTTCTTAACAGGAGTAGGAATGCCAAATTTTTCTCCGTAGGCGATCGTTTCCTCCCGGCTCATGCCCCATTCTCTTGCGGGCGCTAGGACTTTCAGGTTGGGGTTTAGCGCGGCGATCGAGACATCGAAACGCACTTGATCATTCCCTTTACCTGTGCAGCCATGTGCTACTGCATCTGCACCATATTTTGCGGCTGCTTCCACCAACAGCTTGGCAATAAGTGGCCGAGCTAGAGCAGTAGAGAGGGGATAACGATTTTCGTAGAGCGCATTGGCTTGAATGGCAGGAAAAGCATACTCTTGAATAAAGCTTGCCGTCGCGTCAATGACCAAGGACTCACTTGCACCTGAGTCGAGTGCTTTTTTGCGAATCGGTTCTAGCTCATCCCCTTGACCCAAGTCGGCTGCCAGAGTAATAACTTCTTCAACCCCCCACTCAGTTTTGAGATAAGGAATGCAGACGGAAGTATCGACTCCGCCGGAGTATGCCAGCACAACTTTCTTGGCGCGACCCATTGATTTTCTCGATTTGGTAGAACAACTGAGTCCCTATTATGCAACCAATATTCATAAATTCTTGTCAGAATCTCTACAGATATGCCATTGATGCTGTTTGAATTTGTCAACTTGCCCAAGCGCCACCAGATTTTAGGCTGGATTGGTAGCCAGCCAATAGGCTGGAGATGCTGAAGATATTGAGAGTAAGGTTTCCTTGCAGGAGAAGCTGTGTTTTTTAGCGTTGTCATCCCAACCTACAATCGCCAACCAATTTTGGAGAAATGTCTGAAGGCTTTAGAGCATCAACATTTGGCAGCAGATAGCGAAGTGACTGGCTATGAAATTGTGCTGGTTGATGATGGCTCTACGGATGGGACAGTCGAATGGATACGCGCTCACGCAGCCGATTTCCCCCATGTACGCTTGTTTTGCCAAGATCACCAAGGGCCAGCCGCTGCGAGGAATTTAGGGGTGCAGCAAGCGATCGGGGACACGATTATTTTTATTGACAGTGACTTAGTCGTCACCGAACAGTTTTTACAAGCTCATGCGGATGGTCTGGCAGAAGGTCAGCGATTGCTACCAAGTTCGCTAGCAAATTCGCTATCAGTTCAGACGAACTCTACAGAACCACCCCGCCTCTTTACCTACGGTCGGGTGATCAATACTTGTAACTTCGAGCATCCTACGGCTGAGCCCTACAAGGTCACGGATTTCTCGGCAGCCTATTTTGCCACAGGTAATGTTGCGATCGCTCGTTATTGGTTAGAGAAAGCAGGCTTATTTGATACTCAGTTTCAACTTTATGGCTGGGAAGATTTGGAGCTAGGCGTGCGGCTGAAGCAATTAGGACTAAAGCTGATTAAATGCCCCGACGCAGTTGGCTACCACTGGCACCCACCTTTTGCTCTAGCAGAAATTCCTCAGCTAATTGATAAAGAAATCCAGCGCGGGCGCATGGGAGTGTTGTTTTATCAAAAGCACCCCACCTGGGAAGTGCGGATGATGATTCAAATGACTTGGCTACACCGCATTCTTTGGGGGTTACTGTCTCTCGGTGGCTCCTTGAATGAACAAACTTTAGCCCCTTTGTTGCAATGGCTAATTAATCAAGGCAAACCGCAACTAGCCCTCGAAATCGCCCGTGTCTTTCTGAATTGGTACAACGTTCAAGGTGTGTATGCTGCTTATGCTGAAATGCGGCAGGCTGCTTCGTAATATATTCAGTCATTGGTGATATCCAGTGACCTCTATCTTTGAAGTGCTTGAGTACATATACATATTTGCAGTACTTTAGCTTTGGTAGAACCGCCTTAATCTGTCTGAATCTTCTTTCAACCTTACCCTAGGATTACTTATGCTGCGAATTAAAAATTTAGTGTCTTTTACTGCGATCGCGGTGACCTTGGCAGCTTGTGGTCCCAGCACTGAGACTGCAACAATCCCTAGCCCTGCGATCACAACTGCACCGGCAACTACCGCTCCCACTTCACCTGTAGCAACAGCGACTTCAACGCTTAGCCCTGAAACGCTTGGTGTGAAGGACTTTAGCGAAATTAAGTTTAACTTAATTACTGAAGGCGTGGAATCTGCTAATGGTTTCTTTGATGCAGTGAACAATGCTACAACAACAGAGCATACTGTAGCCAAATCAGAAAATCTGGCGTTAAACGGTTGGGCTGTGATTTCCAGTGCAAATGAACCCGCTGATTACGTGATTCTTACTGAGGGTGATGACAATACTTTTGTTGCGATCGCACCCGTCAATATTGAACGAGCGGATATTGTTGAGGCTACCAAAAATTCTGGCTACAAAAATTCTGGCTGGACTGTAGCACTTAACCCAGCCGCCCTACCAACCGACAAAGCAGTGCTCAAGGCTTGGGCTTACAATTCTGACACCAAAGAAGCATTCCAGCTTAACCGTGTTCACACCATCACTTTCAATCAGTAACCTCAGCTTTAATGTCCTGCTGGGATTGTGTTATGCTAGAAAAGTTGTCTAAATTCGCACATCCAGGATTTCGGGTGTTTCCGAAGGGCTAACAGGCTCAGAAATACACCTGGGTGGAGGATTAACCCGAATCAGGAGTTCAAAAAATATGCCAGTCGTCTCTTTGGCTCAAATGATGGAGGCAGGGGTTCATTTTGGGCACCAAACCCGCCGTTGGAATCCCAAAATGTCTCCTTATATTTACACCTCTCGTAACGGTGTTCATATCATTGACTTGGTGCAAACTGCCCAGTTGATGGAAGAAGCCTACAGTTACATGCGGACTGCGGCTGAACAGGGCAAGAAGTTCTTGTTTATTGGCACTAAGCGGCAAGCAGCTGGCATCGTGGCTCAAGAAGCAGCCCGTTGTGGAGCTTACTACGTCAACCAGCGTTGGTTGGGCGGTATGCTCACCAACTGGGCAACTATTAAGACTCGCGTCGATCGCCTTAAAGAGTTAGAGCGTCGCGAAGAAACTGGAGCCCTAGACCTACTGCCCAAGAAGGAAGCATCTGTTCTGCGCCGAGAACTAGAAAAGCTGCAAAAGTATCTGGGTGGCATTAAAGCCATGCGTAAAGTTCCTGATGTTGTCATCATCGTGGACCAACGCCGGGAGTATAACGCGGTTCAAGAGTGCCTCAAGCTAGGCGTTCCCATTGTTTCGCTGCTAGATACTAACTGCGACCCTGACTTCGTAGATATTCCCATTCCAGCTAACGACGATGCGATTCGGTCTATTAAGCTAATAGTAGGCAAGCTAGCGGATGCGATCTATGAAGGTCGTCATGGTCAGCTAGAAGCAGAAGAAGACTACGAAGACTACGAAGGTGCGGAGGACGACTTCGACTACGAAGACAATGACACTTCGTTCCTGCCCGAGGAAGAAGCTGAAGCTGAAGCTGAAACTGAAGCATAGTTATAGAGTTCGGTAGCTATGCCCAGCAGATGAAGTGCGATCGCACTTCATTTGATTCAGCTTTTCTAGAGTTTTCGCGTTTAAGGTCTCAATCGAGTTGAAGTAGGAATTAAGGCAAAATGGCGGACATCTCTGCACAAAGCGTGAAAGAGCTGCGCGAAAAAACTGGCGCAGGCATGATGGACTGTAAAAAAGCCCTGATCGAGAATGATGGGGACATTACCAAAGCGACAGAGTGGCTGCGGCAAAAAGGTCTCGCTTCTGCTGGCAAAAAAGAAGGGCGAGTCGCAGCGGAAGGTCTAGTGGGTCAGTATATCCATACAGGGGGCCGTGTCGGTGTTCTGGTGGAAGTGAACTGCGAAACTGACTTCGTCGCTCGTGGCGAAACATTTCAGACCCTAGTTCGCAACGTGGCCATGCAGATTGCTGCTTGCCCCAACGTTGAGTATGTCAAGGTGAGCGACATTCCCGCCGACATTGCGGAGAAAGAGAAGTCGATTGAAATGGGCCGAGATGACCTCGCAGGTAAGCCAGACAACATCAAAGAAAAAATCGTTCAAGGTCGCATTGACAAGCGCTTGAAAGAAATGACTTTGATGGATCAGCCCTACATTCGTGACCAAAACATCACGGTGGAAGAGTTAGTCAAGCAAACCATTGCTCAGACTGGTGAAAATATCCAAGTTCGTCGTTTCGTCCGTTTTGTTCTGGGCGAAGGCATTGAGAAGCAAGAGAACAGCTTTGCTGATGAAGTTGCAGCGATGACTGGGACTAAGTAACAGTTTCAGGCTTCAGCTTCTACATCTGTAAAGCTTGGCTGAACTGGGTTTTGGATAGTAATGTAAAGACAGGTCAAGCTCACCCTCTGACCTGTCTTTCCTCTATTGGGGCATCTATTGGGGGCTTCCTGCCCATAGGAGGGAGAATGGTTAGATCGGTTGAACAAATTGAACGCGATATTGCTGCATTAGAGCAAATGCTAGTGGGCACGGCTGATGAGTTTTATAGCGTTTATTCGGGCTACTTAACGGCTTTGGGGCAGGCAACCAAGCAGCAGCTAATTTTGGCAAGCTATCATTTGTGCACTCAGGGGTATCCTCAGCAGTTTTTGCGTTTGTCCTTTAACCAAAGACAACAATTGCAGCAGTCTTTGAGGCAACTGGCTAAGCAAGCTCAAACAAATTTACTGGATCAGCTACAGCGTGTTGGCGAGACTCAACTGGATCAGCGTAGGGATACACCCACAGAGCCTGAGCAGGAGTTTTCTCTAGCTTCGCTGGATATAGCGTTGGCAGAGAATACTGAGAAGCAGGAGCCTGCTAACGGGGCAGAACCACAAACTGTGGAATGGCAGCCCGGAGAACCCAAACCTCCAGAACCCGAAACTCCAGAACCCGAAACTCCAGAATCCAAAAGCGAAGCTGCCGAGCCTCAACGTTTGACACCAGAACGGCTATTCCGGTGGCGGGAAGGGGTGGAACGGGCGATCGCTCGGATTTTGAGCCAAGTTTCAAGAGAGGCGAATTATCTGTTTCAGCAAGTAGACATCTTGCCAAAAGCGCTGCCAGAAGTTTTACTAGAAGCGGCTTCTAAAGCAGAAGAGGCGACAGAGGCAGTAGCGGGTACACCAAACTTGCTAAATTTATTGGTGGAAACTGCGGATGAAAATCGATCGGAAGCAGCGCCATCAGGGCTTTCTGTGACTCATCTTGTGGCTATTCATTTGCGTCTGACAGAAATTGAGTTTACGGATAGCACTGTTGCTGTGTGGCGACAGAAACTACGGAGTTTGTCTGCGCGGTTGCAATCTCTCGGCAAGGAGTACCAAAAGAAACAACGAGAACGAGCGATCGCAGAAGCCGAATCTGCTTGGCGCGCTAGCTGGTTTGAGGATTAAATCGAGATCTGCTGCCCCACTTAATCCAGGATTTGTATGGAGGATGCAATTGAGCAATTGGCTTTGCCCCAACCCGAAACTTTGACTCTAACTGCTCCAGCGTCAAGGTTGCAATCTGTCTCCCAGCCTGATTGGGTGCGGCTGCAAAAAGCCTTGGCCGTGGAAGCAGAGCATGGCTTCAATGATTTAGTGGGCAAACAATCTCGCTTCAGCGAATTTCTGGCTCAAAGCTTGCAACAGGCTCCAGAAGTTTTGCCGAGTCGCGATCGCCGTCGGTGGCAAGAAGTGGCGGGCCAATTTACCCATTACTCGGATTTGAGTTTTGCCCAACGGCAGCATTTAGTCGCTGATACTCGGCGGTTTCTCTATCAAGTTCGGCAAACCTGTGAGCGAACGAACCAAGGTAGTTCTGTCGGAAACGGGTTGCCAGCGTCAGAACCGAAGCCAAAACCTCCTAAAACTGCGCCGCTGATCGAGCCGCAGCGAGTGATTTCTCCTGATGAACCCCTCACTTATTTGCCTGGCATCGGCCCTAAGAATGCTGAACGTTTGGCCAAGCTAGGGCTTTATACGGTTCGCGATCTGCTGTTCTACTACCCCCGCGACCACATTGACTACGCGCGGCAAGTCCAGATTCGTGACTTAGAGGCTGGAGAAACGGTGACATTGGTCGGTACTGTCAAGCGCTGTACCTGTTTTAGTAGCCCTCGCAATGCCAAGTTAACTATTTTTGAATTAGTGGTACGCGATCGTAGTGGGCAGATTAAGCTGAGCCGTTTCTTTGCAGGCAATCGCTATCGTAATCGAGGCTGGCAAGAGCAACAGAAACGGCTTTACCCCCCCTGCGCTGTGATTGCCGCTTCTGGGTTAGTCAAGCAAAGCAAGTACGGCATGACTTTAGAAGATCCAGAGATTGAGGTCTTGGATCATTCGGGAAGTAGCATTGAATCGGTCACGGTGGGGCGAGTGGTGCCGATTTACTCTTTAACCGAAGGGGTGGGAGCGGATTTAGTCCGAAAAGCGGTGATTGCGGCGCTTCCGGCGGCGGCTCATCTGAGCGATCCTTTACCGGAGATGCTACAGGAGCAATATGAGTTAAGCGGTTTGGCAGAGGCGATCGCTCATATTCATTTCCCACCCGATAGCGCTGCTCTAGATATGGCTCGTCGGCGTTTAGTGTTTGATGAGTTTTTCTATTTACAGTTGGGGTTGCTGAAGCGTCGGCAGAGTCAGCGCCAAACCCAAGCCAGTGCGGTTCTCGCTTCCACAGGTCAATTGATTGATCAGTTGTATGAGTTGCTGCCGTTTCAGCTTACGGGTGCTCAGCAACGAGTGATCAACGACATCCTTAACGACTTGCAAAAACCCGTACCGATGAACCGATTGGTGCAAGGAGATGTCGGGTCAGGCAAAACCGTGGTGGCAGTCGTCGCGGTTTTGGCAGCGATTCAAGCAGGTTACCAAGCGGCACTGATGGCTCCGACCGAGGTGTTGGCAGAGCAGCATTACCGCAAGTTGGTGAGTTGGTTTAATTTGTTGCATTTACCCGTCGAGTTGCTGACAGGCTCCACCAAAACAGCTAAGCGGCGGCAAATCCACGCCCAATTGCAAACGGGTGAACTGCCGTTGTTGGTTGGCACCCATGCCCTAATTGAAGATCCAGTCACTTTTCAGCGCTTAGGTTTGGTCGTGATTGATGAGCAACATCGCTTCGGCGTGCAACAACGAGCTAGATTGCAACAAAAAGGCGTCAATGGCATCCCTCACGTCTTGACCATGACGGCGACACCCATTCCCCGGACTCTGGCTCTGACGCTCCACGGCGATTTGGATGTGAGCCAGATTGATGAGTTGCCACCCGGACGTAAACCCATCCAGACAACGGTTCTGACTGCGAGCGATCGCACCCAGGCTTATGAGTTGATCCGCCGCCAAGTCGCTCAAGGTCGCCAAGTCTATGTGGTGCTGCCCTTGGTAGACGAGTCTGAGAAGTTGGATTTGAAGTCCGCGATCGAGGAACATCAACGGCTGCAAGAGCAGATTTTTCCTGAATTCCAGATTGGGTTGCTGCATGGCCGCATGACTTCAGCTGAGAAAGAGGAAGCGATTAATCAATTCCGCGATAACCAAACCCAAATTTTAGTCTCAACCACTGTGGTTGAAGTCGGTGTGGATGTCCCCAATGCTGCGGTGATGCTGATCGAGCATGCCGAACGTTTTGGTTTGTCCCAGTTGCACCAGTTGCGCGGGCGTGTCGGTCGAGGGGCAGACCAAGCGTTTTGCTTGCTAATGAGCAGTTCCAAGGCCGAAACTGCAAGGCAACGCCTGAAAGTGCTGGAACAATCACAGGATGGCTTTTTTATCTCAGAAATGGATATGCGCTTCCGAGGGCCAGGAGAGGTGCTAGGCACTCGCCAATCTGGTTTGCCCGATTTTGCTTTGGCTAGCTTAGTAGAAGATCAGGCGGTGTTAGAAGTGGCGCGGGAAGCAGCCGAGAAAGCGATCGCCAAAGATCCCACGCTCGATCGCTGGCCCCTCATGCAAGCAGAGTTGGAGTATCGTTACCAACGGCTGATGGGTGGGGCAATTTTTACTTAAAGCCAAGCAGCATCCTGCAATTTTCCCGGTTTAATAGTTTTGTGCAATAGGATGATAGGCACCCAAAATGCTCAGGGTCTTGTTGTCGTAGGTTGCTGTCCCGCAAACTGCTAATTCTTAACGACTTTCTGGGCAATTTCTGAATGAGCCTTAAAGCAGGGCATCTCCTACCCTCCAATAGCTTCAAACAATTTGCAGGAAGTCGATCACTGTGCGGCAGTTCTCATTCTCTTCTCTTCGCACCAAACTGATTTTGGCTTTTCTAGGAGTAGCGCTGATTCCATTGCTGCTCCTATCTTGGCTCAACAAGCATAGTGCTCAAGTGACGCTGACGAATAATGCAAACCAGGCCTTGTATGCCGCAGCCAGTCAAACGGCTCTGACGCTTGATGCCTTTATAGAAATCGCCGTAAAACCCACATGCTGTCTTCGGTGGGATATAAGGCGGTGAGTCGAAGACGAACAGCTAGGTAGGCTACTTCTCCAACGACCTAATGAACTCTCGAATCACATCTGTCTTGG
>JAHHIL010000066.1 GCA_019358975.1 Trichocoleus desertorum ATA4-8-CV12 | reverse complement strand
CTAAGCCCTGCCCATAATTGTCATTTCTCCTTGTCGCGATCTACTCCTCTCGTTTGCTCTCGATCTGCTTCCGAGTTCAGGAAGGATTTCATTCAAAAAACAGCCTATGCAATTGACATTTCACACTGCTCTTGCTTGAGCCAGTAGAGCACTTGCAAGCGTTCTTTGGCGGTTGGCGTAGCTGCTTGGCGTAACTGTTCTACGAGGTCATCCACATTTTCCTTCACGTCAATTGAGGTGACACCAGCCATTAGCAGAGCGGACGAAACAACTCCTCTCAGCCTAGCTTATCTGCCCTCCGTCTAATTTAAATTGGTATAAGCATTTTATCCCCTAAAACTACACGACAAAAAGCGCAGGATCAGCGACAGATAGCGCGTAACGCGACAGCACCCGGAGCGATCGCTGCAAGTTGCGTTCAGCCAGAAAACTCAAGCCAAAACTCAGGCCGAAAGCGGCTGAACCGATCAGAATTCGTTTGACTTGCATCCGAGGGGCTTGGTACTCCATCCGGTCTTTTTCTTTAGCCTGCTCTACTGTTGCCAGCTTATCCTAGGGCTCTAAAGTCCGGGGGAAGCACCAAGGCTAATTGTTGACCTTGCAAAAGCTTCTTAAGGGCGAAGTGGACTTGATGGGACTACTTGGTTAATCATCGGCTGATTCTGCGGCTGGCTAGCGGGTGGGGCACAGGGACGGCCTGTGGCATCAACAAAGTAGCAATTTTGGGCTCCGAAACTAGTCGAAGCTAGCTCCACTCTTGGAGTGTTTTGATTACATAGTTTGCCTAGGTCAAATGTTTGTCCACTTTCCGCTTGGAAATAGCAAAGGGGTACATCCGTGCTGGGATTTGCGACAGCAGGGTAAGCTGCCTCGGTTACGGGCAATTGGCTGAAGGCAGCTTCTGGCAAAAAGGTGGTTAGGGCCGCAGCGAGTAAGGCGGTTAAGGGTAAAGATCTCAGCATTATATTTGACCTCATGTTTTGCTAAATGTGTTTTTTAAGTGGTCACTAACCCGATTTGCATCACAGCTCGGACTGTGATGACTACTCCTAATAAGGAAATGCCTAAAGCCCCTAATGCGGGTAGGACTCGGACTAATTGCGTTTGGACGGGCAACCCCTCAAAGAGGCGCTTAGTGCAAACCAGAAGTAAGCCCAAGCCAGTCAGCACTCCTGCCAGCCCCAAACTAAAGGCCAAAACTAAGATGACACCAAAGCCGACGCGACCTAAGGCGATCGCGCTCAGCAGCAGCACTAAAGCAGAAGGGCAAGGCAATAAACCGCCAGAGATGCCTAAAGCCAGCAAGCTCCGCCAAGTCACTGGGGCGCCATCCGCTCCAGGTGGCAAATGCGAGTGAGTGTGAGCCCCATGACTGTGGGTGTGAGCATCTAAGTGAGCCTTATGCTCGTGCTCCTGAGGATGAGGGTGGTCATGAGCGTGAGGATGAAGGTGGTGCTCGTGTTCATGAGGATGAGGGTGGTCATGAGCGTGAGGGTGATCATGATCATGACCATGCAGATGACGGTGAGCAGATTTCTGACTTCTACGCGATGACCAACGACTGAACCATTGGTTGTCGCGCATGCGACTGAAGAACAAGTTCAGGCCCAGGCCAACGACAATAAGCCCAGAGATCGCACTCAACCAAGGATAGAGCTGTTCTGGCAGAATGAATTGAGAGGCAAAAAGGGCGACTAGTCCTAGGGCGAAGATACCTGTTGTATGGGCGATGGTAGTAGTCAGCCCTAAAAACAAAGCATGCTGAACCGTGGCGCGTGAACCGACTAAGTAAGCTCCAACAATGGTTTTGCCATGCCCCGGCGTTAGGGCGTGCATGGCTCCCCAGAGAAAAGCTCCGGCGATCGCGATCGGTACACTTGCAGCTAGTTGCCAAGGCGACCCTTGGATTAAGGCAGATTCCTGATTTTCAGGGCTAAAGATGGCATTTTGCACTTGTCCTTGATGAAAAATGGTCGCTAGACAACGGGCTGTAGGCACCCCTGGCAAAAACAAGTCGTAGTAAATCTTTAGTCCTTGAATCGGACGGAGCCAGGTGTAGGTCAGGAGTAAAGTGCTATGAGTCCCTGCCGTCGCTTGCAGATTGGGTGGTAGTGTAGTTGTGTCAGCGGGTTGAACTGTTAAAGTACTGGTTTGGCGCTGGGAATCGGTGAGTCGAATGCGATCGCTCAAGAAACCCTCAATCTCACTTTGGTGTTTGCCGACTTCCGACGCAGAAAGCTGATTATCTTGGTTATCATCCACTGAGGTCATTAGCCCCGTGGGGAAGGTAAGAGTTATTTGAGCTTGAGTTTCAGCCACCCTAATCTCTGCCACAGCCAAGTCTGCCCAATGTGATTGACCTGGCGCTGCCGTCGCTCCCCAAAGCAAGAGAGACCCCAACAGTGAGAGCAGACTGAGCCTGATCAGGCGATACCACTTTCTATTCATAACAATTTTTATTCATTAACAACGTCAATCTCGCTTCTTAACAAGATTTCAGCTCAATCCTAAAAGTCCTACACCTAACCCCAAAGCCCGCTGAGCTTGCTCATCAAAGGTGGGGTCTGTTTCTTGAGCTAGTTGGAAAAATTTTTGCGCCTCAGCCGAGTTGCCTAACGCTTGTTCAATCACACCCGCTCGATGAAATAGCCCTGCATCTCGAATTCCCGATCGCAAAGCTGTCTGCATTGTTTGCTGCGCCTCTTGCCAGCGACCTGAACTAGAGAAGGCCGAGGCTAAGGTATCTAGAGTTTCGGCATCCCGACGGACCCTTACCTCTTGCTGCATTAAGGTCAATGCCTCCGTCAGATCCTGACGTCTGCCTCGTTCTAGCAATAGGCGAGCCAGTTCGCGCCGATGACCAAAACCAGCCAAATCTTCCCGTAACCGAGCCTCTGCTTGATCTCGCCAAGATTGGGCCGCGACCGGATCTCCTAACAGTTCTTTCACTCGTGCCATGCCACGCATCACCACATGATCATGAACCGTTGGGGACTGTTGAGAAGTCAGAGCAAACTGAGAGTAATAACGCTCTGCCGCCCGATAATTTCCCTGCCGTACCTCTAATTCCGCTAGGTTCAGTAGGGCTGGGGGATACTGGGGTAAAATCCGCAATGCTTCCTTGTAAAGTGCCCGTGCTTGCAGCAGTTGTCCACGCTTGAAATACAACCGTCCCAAGAGGGTACGCGCCCAGACAGAACTCCCGGTTTCCTCTGGTTCTTCTACGGCGATCGCCTGTTGTAGATCTTGAATCGCTGCTTGATCTTGGCCTTGAGCCACTTTCACTAAAGCCCGCTGCGTCAAAGCTCCTAGGGAAGGAGTTTGTTGCACAAGTTGCTCCGCCGCTGTGTTGGCTGCGGAAATATCACCTAGGGCTAAGTAGGCAGTCGTCGCAATAGAAGGTGCATCCGAGCTACCTGGGGCTTGCTTCAACAGCCGAATGGCCTCAGCAAAATCGTGCCTAGCGGTTGCCACTCGCGCCAGCACCGAAACTGCTTCAGAGTTAGAGAAGGGCAAGTTAGCCAGCGACTGTTGCGCTGTTTGCTCTGCTAGTAAATACCAACTGCTCTCCCCGGTGGCACGTGCCATTTTTAAGTAAACTCTAGCCAGGGACGCCCGATTCAGCCCTCCTTTGGGGTCTGAGAGAATTCGAGTTTGATAGAAAGCCATCTCTCGTTCCAGCACCTGCGTCACATTGCCAGGATTAGGGCGAGAGAATTGGTAACGATAGATGGGATCGAGCTGGGCCTGAGACTGCTGTTGCCACAAGTGTAGGCCAAGCGGAATCAAGACGAGCAGCCCCACAACAGGCAAAGCCACCAAACGTGGTGATGCTAGGACAGCTCTGAGCCTACTGGGCCAACCTACTGAAGCGTCGTAGTCCATTTGTTTCACAGCCTTTACTCCCTAGTGCTCCCATCTCATCTATATTTGCGGCACATCTCAGTCCCCCTGTGCCCTACCTGGCACGTAGATTCCCCCACCAGCGGGGAGAACAGCTCTGAGAATTTTTCTCAGCTGGGGGATCAAGATGCGATCGCAGTTCGCTTAGTTAGGCAGTGCTAAATAAGGGAACGCAGGCTCTAAAGCCTTGTGGCCCTGAGCAGGATTACCAGGTTGACCTTCATAGGAGACGTTGTCGCTCAGGGCTTGCCCAGCCACCACGCTTAAGGTGATATCGATCACGTCATCTTTGATCAAGCGACCCCGAATCGGGCTACCCTTGGCATTGAGCGCATTAGCGTAGCCACTCGGTCCTGCAGTATCAATCCGCATGACATCGGGCAGAAAGGCACCCAGTAAGGCATCGGCCCGTGCTTCCGGGTTCCCAAAAGCCAGGAGGGTCTGTTTGGCTTCTCCCACAATGGGGCCAGCAATATTAGCCGCAGGTTGTCTGCCCGCTAACGCCGCCGCTTCAAAATCAGGTCCCACACTGTTTAAGGCATTCAAGAAATCATTGGTTACAACCAAACCTTCGTTGATTGCGGGTCTGGCTAGCCGCTCTACCTGGGTAAACTTGCCGTTTGGTCCCGTTGCTGAAATGGTTTCCCAAACATCGAAAGTTGTTGTAGCGGTGGAGCCTTGCAGAAACTGGATGGGGACTCGCACGGCGATCGCATTGACGTTGTAGCCCTTGGCAAAATCAATTGCGGTGCTAGGGTCGCGGAAACCTACTTTTGGCCCAATGCCAAGTGCCCCTCCCCGGACTCGGAAATATTGCTCCACATCAAAGAAGAAAGGATCTTCTCGTAAACCCGCAAAAACAGAAAACTGAGAGCCGCCAAGGGCCACCTGACTGACTTGGGGAGCGGTGTTTAGCGCCGTAGTTTGCAGCATCTGATTTGCAACCAGGGTAGCCCCGTCGCGAATTGCCGTCAGCTTAATGCCTTGTTGACCCTTGGCATTGGGTGCGTCAAACTCAAATCGTAGAGTGACATCTGGTACTCCTGTGGGAGTGGCATCATTGTTGCCAACTCGCGAGACCTTAAACTCATATCGGGCTTTGGTGCTGAAGTAGTATTGCTGACGAGCCAGCGATCGCGGGTTCGTGTTCATAATGAAGATCAGATCACTGGCTGAAGCGTTAGGATTCTGATCTTTTTCTCGAAAGACAAATAGATCGGTCAAATTGAGATTACGACCTTTAGTATCGACTTCACCATCATCGTGGTCTGACGCTTTCAGGTATTGAGGAACTAGGCCAGCAGTCAAAGCAATCCCTAAAGCTAGCAGACTCAATTTAGCAACAAAGCCAAAGCGAAGGCGAAAAGAAGTTTTAGGGGCAGTCGTGGTTTTAGGCAACGAGGGGCTCACCTCATGAACAGGCGTAGGGAGCTTAGGCATGATAAATATCTCCTAAAAAAATGGCAGAGTTACTGCATCCAGCCGCAGCAGGACGGAAGCTTGGCAAGGTTTTTGACAAAATACTTAGGTCAAGGGAGCTGAAGAGCGTTGCTGTTTTTTAGCTTTCAATTGCCTCCAGGTAGCCCCAGCACCCAATGCCATCAGGCCCAGAGCGGCAGTAGGTTCTGGGACGCTGGTGGGTGAGTCGGGTCGAGCAGCGGCGCTCACTCCGGTCAAAGCGATCGCATAAGTACCATGGGTTGCACTGGTTCCAGCAAAACCGCTCAGGGGCAATTCACCCCCTGGCCCAGTAGGTTCTAGGACATCATTAGTGCCAGTCGCGAAAATATTGCCATTGGTACTGACGGGGTTGTAGCCAGCACTCGCGATCGCCAAATAGTAGAAACCTGCTTGGCTAGGAGAAAACTCGCCAGAAAGCAGCGTCGGCTGTAGGGAGCCAAAGCTGTCATCGTTACCGTAGATTCCTTGACCTTCTGCGTCAAATAGAAATAACTGCGGATCTTCAAGCAGAGCAGTAGGTGCTCCGAGAAGCTGATTGACTGGCAAATCCACCAAGGTTTCTAAACTGATCGTGGTAGCAGAAAAGGTCTGTCCCCCAGTCAAAAAGATTTGAAATAGATCAGCATCGTTGTCTCCCAAGGCCCCACCCAAAAACTCTAGCAAAGCCGACCCAGAGGGAATGACTTGAGCTGTGTTGAGGGTTTCGCCTGCATCTCCACTTTCAATCAAAGTGACCGCATGACTAGGGCTAGCGGCCAGAAATGCCCCTAACGCCGACAGCAGTATTGCTGGTATAAATTTTTTCATTGATTTTCCTCTTAAGGAGGTTTTCTAAGTTCTCTCATTCACCCAAATAGAGAGTGTCTATAGCAACGCTCGCTGGAGCTAGGACAAAGTGAAATTTACTATGTCTTAAGTGGTATACCTTAAGTTAAATACGGCAATCACACTCCTATCACGCTCCCAAAATCTCGCAAAGATTATGTAAAATAAATTACATCGCCTCAAACCGAGATCCGAGACACAGTCTATTAATGAGTTGGGTCGGTCTATAGAGCATGGCTGAAATTACTTGAGTGCAAGCCAGACACGGAGAACATACAGTCATACTGTGTTCGACCAAGCCAGCAATTTCCAGACCAAAAACTGCTCATTTTCTGTTCACTTTTGTCGATTGGCGCTTAGCTAATCTCTTGGTGCCACAGGATTTCGGTCAGCCGAGTCATACCCATTTTGAGGTGGCGACGAAAGGTACTGAAGGGGACATCGAGTAACTCAGCGACTTGTTCTTGGGTCGGAGTGGGCTGAAGGTAGGTATGATAAAGCGCTCGGTAAAGTTTTGCTTCCCGATGAGAGGCTTGTAACGACTCGGCTGCTTCCTGAACTAAGTGCTTCAAAACCGCTACTCGCTCAGCTTTACCTGCATTGGTCGGCGATCGCTCCATTACCAGTCGAGATTGCAACAGGGGGTTGTGATAGAGCTGATCCGGATGGGTGAAGTGTCGCAACAAATCCCGCACCGCAATCGCAAAAGCAGGTTGGCTTAGAACCAGGAGAGGTTCGCCCAAGGGTGCGGGGGTAGCGGCCTGCGCGGAAGCAGCAATTTCTCGCTGAGCTAATAACTCCTGCCAAGCCGTTGGTGACACCACTCGCCAATCATGCCCATAAACGCCATAGCGCTGCTCCCCTATGGTGAAGTCTGCCTGCGGGAGGCGGGCTAAATCCGCATAGGCGAACATGGCCGCCCAAAAATCTGGATCGGCACAAGCAAAGAAAGTGAAGGCCAGTTTCGGTGTGAGGCGATGATGCTGAACAAAATTAATGAAGATCAAGCTTTGGGTCGGGGAGACAGCCTGGTAAGTTTCTCGTGACATCCAAAAACGGAATAATGTCGCCCCTTCGCCCAAACGTAAAGGAGCATAGGTTTGGAGATAAGACCATGCGGCTTGGGTGCCTGGATCTCCGGCTAAATCTACGGCAGTGGCTTGGTGCAAAGCTAGAGTCATAACAAAGCCGACTAGTTGCTGCTCTACATCTCTAAACACCAAGACGTTTTGGGGTTGTCTTTCGAGCCAGTAGTCTGCTAACTGGGCTGAAGCTGCTCCCTCATGGGCTGTGACGATTTGGAGCAACGCTGCGCGATCGCTCGGACGGAACGTATCCGTGACTAAACTGCTGGTTTCTTGCCAAGTAAAGCGAGGGCGAACGGCAGGATTATCCCGATGCAGAAAAATGTAGTCGAACAGCACCCGATGTTGTTCCTGACCCTGAGTTTGTCCGAGGCGATGAGTGTAGTAGTGGCGCGATCGCTCATGGAGTTCGGCGTACCAATCGGGATTGCGCCAACGCAAATCAGCTACTAACACTTCACGGGCCAGATCATGGGGAAAGAGACCTGCTCGCCCCGACTCCACAAAAGACAGCGATCGCAACCAGTCGAAGAGTTCATGCACATCCGGTTGATCGAGCATGACCGCAAGCAAGGCTTCTGTGGTCAACCGGACTAAACTACAAGCTTCCAAAGCAATGCGGTGAGCAGAGCTAGGTACCTCTTGCACAAATCTCTCTAGCAGATTCTTGACGACATCTGGGGCAGCTTCGGGCTGAAAATTTAGCCCCTGTCCTTGGGCAAAGACATCCGCGACTAGAGATAAAGCCAAAGGATACCCATAGGTAAAGTTGAGTACGACCTGATGTTGGTTCACCGGGACGGCTCGCTTGATCAGGTAATCTCGGCTTTCCTCTGGGCTAAGGTTCCGTAAGGGTAGAAGATGCATTAAAGCTTGCCAGCCTGAATCAGTCCGCCAGCCCGCCGCAGGCGCATGACGACCCGCAAGTACAGTGAGGATATTGGCAGGAAGCTGAGGTAGAAATTGTTCGCGCAGCCAACGATCGAGGGGAGCGAGGTTTTCGTAAGTATCGAGCAGAAAAACTCGCCGACCTGTTTGAGCAGCTAAAGCAACTAGAGGAGAGTCGGTCGGGGCCAAATTTAGACTGCATCGCAGGGCTTCTACAAAAGACTCTGGTGAAGGCTCAATGTTGCGGGCATCTAGTTGGATAACGGGTATCTGGGCGGGCTCGCAGAGGCGGACAAACTCTCCCAGAAGTGTGGTTTTACCAACCCCACCTGGACCAAAAACATGCAGGACATAAAATGGCAACTCAGGTTGATTGAGAGTTGACTGAAATAGGTGGCGCTCGTGGGTACGTCCTACGAATCGCTGCTGGCGTAACGCCTCTAGATGCTCAGACAGAGATAGCATGAAAAGTCATAGAAAAAGTGCGGGGAGCTGAAAACCCCTATGACTCATCATAATCGGTGCATCTCGCTTCCCATTAACATGGCCTCTAGTTGGCAGAAGGTCAGCGGCTTAGACACTCTTAAACGCCCTTAGTCTTTTGATGTTCAATATATCGCTGAATTGTTACTCGGTTCAAATTGCTAGCGATCGCTGTAAGTTGTGTTCAGTGGAAAAACTCAAGCCAAAGCTCAGCACAAAGGCTGCTGAGCCAAGCAGTTCAACAGCGCCCTAAATATGTGCTGGAAGGGGATATTTCTGATTACTTCGATAACATCTCGCACTCAGCCCTCACCGCTACAATGCATCCTTACCTATTTAGGACTACCCCCCACCGATGATGTATTGCATTTACAAATCAGCATCCCTCGTTACTCACACTCCTTTATTAAGAAAATTTACATTTCTACTTTCACACGAGATAAGCGCAATTATGAATAAAAGATGAATAAAATATGAAAGAAATATGAAAACAAGCAGGCGAATTGGGCGATCACCAGCCAGCAGAAGGCAATTTTGGGCAGCCGCTGGGGTTTTACTAGGACTTTGGATGAGTGGGTGTAGTCCGTCGCCTACCAATTCACAGAGCCAAGCCAATACTCCGCCAAGTCCCACAGAAGCGGGAACGAACGCAAACAACCCAAATACACAGGGCAAAAAGGTCATACTCACCACGTTTACCGTCCTTGCTGATATCGCCCGTAATGTAGCCGGGGACGCTGCAATTGTCGAATCTCTGACTAAACCAGGGGCTGAGATTCACGGGTATCAACCCACCCCCAGGGATCTAGTCAGAGCGCAAAAAGCCAACCTGATATTGGATAACGGTCTCGGACTAGAGCGCTGGGCGCAGAAGTTCTACGGCGACCTCAAGAACGTTCCCCATGTAACTCTGAGCGAAGGCGTTCAACCCGTTGATATTTCTGAAGACCTTTACAAAGGCAAACCCAATCCCCACGCCTGGATGTCACCTCAAAATGCCCTGATCTATGTGGAAAATATTCGCAAAGCCCTAGTTGAACTAGACCCGCCGAATGCAGAAACCTACAATGCTAATGCCGTAGCCTACAGCCAGAAAATTAAGGACATCGATCGGACTCTGCGAAAAGAGCTGGCAGTCATTCCCCCAGACAAACGCTACATGGTCAGTTGTGAAGGCGCATTCTCCTATCTGGCTCGCGATTACGAGCTGAAGGAATTATATCTGTGGGCGGTCAACTCCGAGCAGCAAGCCACGCCTAAACAGGTCGAAAAGGTGATCCAATCGGTGCGGCAGAACAAGATCCCCGTCGTGTTTTGTGAAAGCACCGTTAGCGATGAAGCCCAACGTCAAGTAGCGAGGGAAGCCAGTGCCAAATTTGGTGGGGTTTTCTATGTCGATTCCCTCTCCTCCGCCGATGGACCTGTGCCTACTTATCTCAAATTAATGCAGTACAACGTCAATACACTGGTTAAGGGGTTGCAGGACCGTTAGAAATTCAGAGTCGTTGTCAAAATTTTTTAGAGGTTAATTGCAATGCGCTCAGTCGGTATTGAAGTTGATAATGTCACAGTTACCTACAACGGCAAGGTCGCCTTGCATGGTGCTAATCTTCTACTCGTCTCCGGCTCGATAGGCGGGCTAGTCGGAATGAATGGCAGCGGTAAATCGACGCTGTTCAAGGCAATTATGGGTTTTGTCAAACCAACAACAGGGCAGGTGCTGATCAACGGGATGCCGATCAGATTGGTGCAAAAAAAGAACATAGTGGCTTACGTTCCTCAATCAGAGGAAGTGGATTGGAATTTCCCTGTGAGTGTCTGGGATGTGGTGATGATGGGTCGTTACGGGTATATGAATGTACTAAGAATTCCCAGTCCAGTTGACCGCAGAATCGTGGCGGAGAGTTTAGAGCGGGTGCAAATGACCGAATTCCAAAACTGCCAGATTGGTGAACTTTCAGGCGGACAAAAGAAACGCACCTTTCTCGCTCGTGCCTTAGCTCAACAGGGAACCGTTATGCTGTTAGACGAACCTTTTACCGGGGTAGATGTCAAGACAGAAAAAACGATGATTGAGCTGTTGATTGAGTTGCGGGAGTTGGGCCACACCATCTTGATATCCACTCATGACCTTGCCTCGGTTGGCACTTTCTGTGACCAAGTAGTGTTAATCAACCGCACCATTTTGGCTTACGGACCCACCGCAGAAGTATTCACGGAAGAAAATCTCACTCGTACCTTCGGAGGTAGGCTAAGCGGTCTCCCCCTCAGCCAACAATTAATCAAGCCCTCACCTGAGGAGAATGTGTAATGGACACTGGATCAATTTGGCAATGGTTTGTGGCACCCTTACAGTACGAGTTCATGGTCAAGGCGATCGCGGTCAGTGCTTTGGTTGGGCTTGTCTGTTCAGTTCTGTCCTGCTACATGACTCTTAAGGGTTGGGCGTTAATGGGGGATGCGGTTTCTCACGCTGTGATGCCTGGGGTAGTACTCGCCTACATTCTTAAGATCCCCTTCGCGATTGGGGCTTTTGTCTTTGGGGTAAGTTCAGTCCTCGCCATCGGTTTTATCAAGTCCAAAACCCGGATTAAGGAAGACACGGTGATCGGGCTTGTATTTACAGGGTTCTTTGCCTTTGGTCTGGTGCTGATCTCGAAAACGCCAAGTACTGTGGATTTGACTCACATTCTCTTTGGCAATGTGCTGGGGATCTCTAATCAGGACATAATCCAGACGGTGCTCATCGCGGTGATTACGCTGGTTACGATCCTGGTGCTGCGTAAAGATTTACTGCTTTTCTGTTTTGACCCAACCCATGCCCGCTCGATTGGTTTGAATACTGTTGCGCTCTACTATATCCTGCTATCAGTGCTTTCCTTAACGATTGTGGCGGCACTACAAACTGTGGGGATTATTCTAGTCGTAGCCATGCTCGTGACTCCTGGAGCGACCGCCTATCTGTTAACAGATAGATTTGACCATATGATGCTGATTGCTGCGGCTTCTGGGGTGTTCTCTAGTGTCATGGGGACTTACATTAGCTACCACATTGATGCTGCGACTGGAGGCTGCATTGTGGTCTTGCAAACTCTGATCTTTGTCGGCACGATGATTTTTGCTCCCAAGCACGGTCTACTGGTAAGGGCAAGGCAGAAGCAAGCGGCTTAAAGCTAGTAATATCAAAATCCGTCTGTATACAGATGAGATGGTAGTGCATTAAATCATTATGGGATAGGAGGAAATATCGTGCCAGCTCCACGATCGCGTGGTTAATCCTGCCCGCTGTGCTGCTGTGGTTTTGAATCGGCTATGTTGCCAGATCCAGTTGAAGTAGCTCACCACTAGGCGAGTTGTCACTCTCGTTTGTTCCCACACCTTGCCAAACTTATTCTGTCGTCGTTCGCGTAGCGTGCCGCAGGCTTAGCCATCTTCCCGTTTGTTGCCGTATCGTTCCATTGGGGCGCTCTAATCGCTGGGTTGTGTCTTTGCCAATATGGTGCTGAATCTCACCAGGTAACACTCGTTCGTACCCTCCCCAGTCATCCGGATTCAACTGCTTGCACGCTGTTTTTCCTTCGGGGCTGACCCCTAACTGCTCAATGAACACATCAGTGTGTTTGCCCACACGGGCAGCGAGAATTAAACCACTACAACGGGCGAGACTTAGCCCAATCCAGCAATCTCCCTGCTCCCGTTCTTGGGGGAACGGCTATTGTCACACTGCTTTCTATTCATGCAGGAAGTCTATTATCTGCTGGCTCAAGGGGATTTGCTATCCTCAGGAATAAAAACGTTGATGAACTAGAGCCATCAAAAATTATGCAAATTATTTCAGAGGCGATCAAAACCATTGGTATTGTTGGCTCTGGAGTGGCTGGACTGACAGCCGCTAGATTTCTACAAACCGCTGGATTTACTTGCGAGGTTTTTGAGAAAAGTCAAAGATTGGGCGGAGTATGGGCAGTAGGATATCACACCTTTGGGCTACAAGTCCCTCATTCGTTTTATGAATTTCCTGACTATCCTATGCCTGAAAACTATCCTGACCTGCCGTCGGGTGAGCAAATTCACGCCTATTTAGAAGATTACGCCCACAACTTCCAAATCTTTGACAAGATTCGTTTCAACTGCACTGTTAAGCAGCTTGAACCAATTTCTGAAAATCGCTGGATTCTGCACTACACAAATCAAGAAACTGGGGAAACAACCCAAAAAGAGTTTGATTTTGTGGTTGTCTCTACTGGACTTTACTCTAATCCTTATATCCCTCGGATTCCGAACCAAGAAGTTTTTTCTGGCAAGGTTTTACACTCCTCAGGGTATCAATCTCCCGATCTGCTGAAAGGTCGCAAAGTCGTAATCGTGGGATTTGGTAAGAGTGCCTTAGACATCGCTACCGATGCCGTGCAGTGGGCAAAGGAAGTCACTTTAGTTTTCCGTAATGCTTACTGGCCCGTTCCCCTGCGGGTGTTAGGACTGATTGACTTTAGAGTGATTTTCTTAAATCGTTTGATCGGTGGATTCTTACCGCTCTATCAACGTCCCTACAAGTGGGAAGAAAATCTCCATAAGTATTTTCCGGGGCTGGTTTGGGGCTTCTGGCGGTTGGTAGAGCTTTTATTGAAGTTGCAGTATTCACTGAAGGAATGCAACTCTATTCCATCTCATCCGGCTGAGGCAGGGGTATTCGCGCATGGGTTTGTGCCGCGAGGTGAAACCTATAAGCTGATGCATCAAGGGGCGATTCGAGTTCAACGTACCACCATCGGGCAGTTTACATCTGATGGTTTAGAGTTGGCAAATGGCGTTCACTTGGAGAGTGAGGTTGTCATCTTTGGCACAGGTTGGCAGCCCAATTACAGCTTTTTGCCAGCAGCATTTCAATCTACTGTGGATGAGGATGGAGTTTATCTTTACCGCCATATAATTCACCCTGATTTGCCAGGTTTGGCATTTGTCGGCTGGGCTTCAACATTTTCCAATTCGCTGACGGCTCACTTAGAGGTTATCTGGTTAATTCACTTACTAAAGGGCAAGATTCAACTGCCCGATCGCGAGGTGATGTGGCAGGAGATTTCCCAGATGAAACACTGGAAACGCAGCTTTATTCCGCCTGTTGCTGGACGCGGTTCGCTGCTACAAACGCACATGTGGCATTATCACGATGAATTGCTGTGTGATCTCTCGATTAATCCCTACCGCAAACCCAATATCATTGCTGAGTGGCTTCAGGATTATCGCCCCACTGATTATCGTGATCTCTTGACAGACCCAGCGTCACCAATGTAAGGGAGTAATGTAAAGCAGTGATGAGCCTGAGAGAGTAGCACTGCAAGGCCAGGGTTACTACTTTTTGAGCGGTAATATTACTGACACTGCCGTATTTTTCTCTAGAGATGGGCATACTATGGAGCGCCTTATTGCTCTGAGGACTGGGACATGGATGCGATCGCTAATTTGTTGGGCTATTCCATCAATGAACTGCTCTATTCAGGTTCTCGAACCCTAGTTTATCGAGGTGTGCGAGAGAGCGATCGCCGTCCAGTCGTGATCAAACTGCTGCGGAATCCATTTCCTAGCCTCAGTGAACTCGTACAGTTCCGCAATCAATATACGATCGCCAAAAACCTCGACCTGCCCGACATCATCCAACCGCTAGCTCTGGAGTTCCATGAAAATGCCTATGCGCTGGTGATGGAGGATATCGGTGCGATCTCGCTTTCGGAATATCAAAAGACAGAAGGAAAAGGGCAACCGGAAGAAAGTTTGTCTAGCCTCTCGTTAGCAGACTTTCTCCCAGTTGCGCTGCAACTATCCGTGATCCTGGATGGACTGTCTCATTACCGAGTGATCCATAAAGACCTCAAACCCGCCAATATCCTGATTCATCCCATCAGCAAGCAGGTGAAGCTGATTGACTTCAGCATCGCCTCGCTGCTACCTCGTGAAAGCCAGGAAATTCAGAATCCCAATATGCTGGAGGGCACCCTTGCCTACCTCTCTCCAGAGCAGACGGGGCGGATGAACCGGGGGATTGACTACCGCAGCGATTTGTATTCCCTCGGTATCACGTTCTACGAACTGCTGACGGGGCAGTTGCCTTTTGCATCCACCGATCCGATGGAGCTGGTGCATTGTCATTTAGCCAAGCAACCAATTCCGCCGCATCAACTGGATAAGGAAGCAGGAGAGATTCCAGAAGCTCTCTCCCAGATTGTGATGAAGCTGATGGCGAAGAATGCCGAAGACCGCTATCAAAGTACATTGGGGCTGAAGCATGATTTAGAAACTTGTCTCTCTCAGTGGCAGGAAACAGGCAGAATTGAGCCGTTCAAGTTAGGTGAGCGCGATGTCTGCGATCGCTTCCTGATTTCTGAAAAGCTTTACGGTCGGCAAACCGAAGTGGACACGCTCCTGGCTGCATTTGAAGCAGTCAGCACAGGTAGCACCGAAATGATTTTGGTCGCCGGCTTCTCCGGTATTGGCAAAACGGCGGTTGTGAACGAAGTCCATAAGCCGATCGTGCGTCAGCGGGGCTATTTCATCAAAGGCAAGTATGACCAATTCCAGCGCAATATTCCTTTTTCCGCCTTTGTTCAGGCGTTTCGCGATCTCATGGGGCAGCTACTTAGCGAGAGTGATGCTCAGATAGCGCAGTGGAAAGCTAAGATTTTGGCTGCGGCTGGCGAAAATGGCAAAGTGCTGATTGAGGTGATTCCAGAACTGGAACATATCATCGGTGAACAACCGCCTGTTCCAGAACTCTCTGGCAGCGCCGCGCAGAACCGTTTTAACTTAGTATTTCAGAAGTTTGTGCAGGTCTTCACGATCGCTGATCATCCATTAGTCTTGTTTTTGGATGATTTGCAGTGGGCAGATTCGGCATCGCTCAAGCTGCTGCAACTGCTGATGCAAGATACAGGTCATTTGCTAGTCATTGGTGCCTATCGAGATAACGAAGTCTCCCCTGTGCATCCGTTCATCGTGACCGTCGATGCGATTCAGCAGACGGGGGCAACGATGAATACGATGACGCTAAAACCGTTGAGTCGCTTTGATGTCAACCAATTAATTGCCGATACGCTGAGCTGTGATTTAGCAATTGCTGAACCGCTGACAGAGTTAGTGAATCAAAAAACGCAAGGAAATCCCTTTTTCACAACCCAGTTTCTCAAGGCGTTACATGCCGAAAAGCTCATTACCTTTGACTTAGAGGCTCGGCATTGGCAGTGCGATATTGCTCAGGTCAGAGCGGCAGCCTTAACAGATAATGTCGTTGAGTTTATGGCGCTTCAGCTCCAGAAGTTGCCTGCTGAAACACAGGAAGTCTTAAAGCTAGCCGCCTGTATTGGGGCGCAGTTTGATCTCAATACATTGGCGATCGTCCTGGAAAAATCCCAGACAGAAACTGCAACTGATCTCTGGAAAGCCTTGCAAGAAGGGTTCATTCTTCCCACGACTGAAATCTATAAGTTTTTTACTGCTACCGAACAGTTTTCATCCACTGCATCCGTAACCGAATCTGTTGCCAACCCTCATTACCGATTTCTGCACGATCGTGTGCAACAAGCGGCTTATTCCCTAATTCCTGAATCGCAAAAGCAACAGACTCATTTGCAGGTTGGGCAACTGTTGCTGAATTCGCTTGATGCGGCAGGGGTGGAAGAAAAGATTTTTGATATTGTGAACCACTTCAACCTTGCGGTTGATCTGATTGCAGATCAAGCCGAACAAGAGCAGCTTGCTCAGTTGAACTTGACAGCCGGACGCAAGGCAAAGGCATCGACTGCTTATGAGCCTGCACTCAAATATTTGCGCCAGGGAATTAAGCTACTCGCTCAGGATAGTTGGGATGTACAGTATCCACTGACGCTGGATTTATATGTACAGACTGTTGAATTAGAGTATCTCAATACTAACTTTCCAGAAGCACAAGCCCTGTCTGATGTTGTTTTAGAACATGCTCAAACGCTACTCGAGAAAACCCGAGTTTATGAGCTAAAAGTGCAATTTTACAACGCCCAAAATCAGATGGTGAAGGGAGTTGAACTGGGTTTGGATGTGGTTAAACAGTTGGGCGTTTCCCTCTACCAACTCCCTGAAAACCCAGATGGATGGACGAAGTTGCCGAGCTTAGCAGATTTGGATCGGATGCCCACGATGAGCGATCCTCACAAGCTGGCAGCATTGCGGTTGCTGATGGTAATCAATCCTGCGGCATTCGTCACCTCCTTTACAACCTATGCTCAGGTGATTCTGACGATGGTCAATCTGTGCCTTGAGCATGGCAACTCTGGGGTGGCGGCGATCGCCTATGGGCACTATGGCTTAATTCTCTGCGGCATGGGTGATATTGAGGCAGGCTATCACTCTGGACAACTTGCCTTGAAACTCCTAGAAAAGTTTAGGTCGAATGAATTTAAGAGCAACGTTTACTGCCTGTTTAATGGCTTTACTCGACATTGGAAAGAACATGCTAAATCCTGCTTGCTCCCCTTGCTAGAAGGAATCCAGAGCGGGCTAGAAACAGGCGATATTGAGTTCGCAGGCTACAACACATTTTTGTATTGCGACAAAGCTTTTAGCATTGGCCAACATCTGGAAACGGTTGAACAAAAGCAGCGATTACACATCGATCTAATGGTGAAATTCAAACAGGAATTTACCATTTATCACGATAAGGTTTGGCATCAGTTAATCCTGAATTTCCAGGGATTGTCTCCAGAGCCAATTCGGTTAATCGGCGAGAGTTTTGATGAAACCGAAATGTTGGGGCATCTCAAAGCGACAAACAACGGCATGTCCCTGTTCACCGCTTATGTTGCCAAAACAATGCTGGCTTATCATTTCAGAGACTATGCTCAGTCCTTACAGCATGCAATCACTGCGGTAGAATACGCGGGCGGCGGTACAGGAACCCTGGCTTCGGCAACTCACAACCTGTATCACTCCCTCGCGCTCTTGGCGTTGTATCCTGATGCTCAATTGGCGGAGCAGGAACAATATTTAGAGAAGATAGCAGCCCATCAACAGGTGATGCAGAAATGGGCGCAATATGCGCCGATGAATCACCTGCACAAATACTATCTGGTTGAAGCTGAGCGTTATCGGGTCTTAGGCAACCAAGCTGAGGCGATCGCCCATTATGATCGCGCCATCAGCTTAGCGAACGAAAATGAATACATGAACGAAGAAGCACTGGCGAACGAACTTGCCGCAAAGTTCTACTTGGCATGGGGCAAAGAAAAAGTTGCCCAGTCTTACATGATCGATGCTTACTATGCCTATAGTCGCTGGGGTGCTAAAGCAAAAGTTGATAATTTAGAACAGCAATACCCCAAATTGTTAGCACTGATTTTGCAACAACGGCAGCAGAATCTCTTTTCAGCCGAGACGCTTGTGTCCCGTACGGTTGGCGCATCAACATCAGACAGCACCAGCGTCTCGGCAGCACTTGATCTGGCGAGTATTCTCAAAGCCTCTCAAGCCCTCTCCAGTGAAATTGAGCTAGAGAAGCTAATCTCTGCCCTGCTCCAAGTGGTGATGGAAAATGCCGGAGCTGATAAATGCATGTTGCTGCTACCCACAGAGGATCACTGGGCGATCGAGGCCATTGCTCAAGTTGGGCAACCCCCTATTATCCTAAAATCCCTTCCTCTTGACATCAGCCAGGTAATTCCAGCTTCGGTGATCAATAAGGTTAAACACAGCTTGCAGCCCCTAGTCATCGATCGCGCTGTTACTTATCCCACCTTTGCGGGAGATCCTTATTTTCTGCAACAGTCTCCTCAAAGCGTCTTATGTACTCCCATCCTGCATCAAGGTAGATTGATTGGGATTTTATACCTAGAAAATCACCTAACAGTTGGGGTGTTCACGGGCGATCGTGTTGAAGTGCTCAATCTCCTCTGTGCCCAAGCCGCCATCTCCCTAGAAAACGCTCGGCTTTACCAGCAAGCCCAACAGGCACTGACCGATTTGCAACAAGCCCAACTGCAAATTGTGCAAAGTGAAAAGATGTCTGCTTTGGGTAATCTCGTGGCAGGGGTGGCTCACGAAATCAATAATCCCATTGGCTTCCTGAGCGGCAATATTAAGCCTGCTTTAGGCTACATTCAAGATCTCTTTGGGTTGATCGACCTCTATCAACAAAAGCATCCTAATCCAGATCTAGACATTCAGAATGAGATTGAAGCGATCGACCTGGATTACATCCGTAAAGACTTACCCGCAGCTATTAGTTCTATGCGAGAAGGGGTGAAGCGGATTCGAGACATCAGTACTAGCCTCAGAACCTTCTCTCGCGCTGACAGCGATCGCTCTATTGCCTTTAACCTTCACGATGGTCTGGATAGCACCATTCTGATTCTTAAACATCGCCTCAAAGCCAACGAAACTCGCCCTGAAATTGAAGTGATCAAAGACTACGCTCAGTTACCTCTAGTTCAGTGCTTTGTGGGGCAACTGAATCAGGTATTTATGAATCTGCTCAGTAACGCGATCGATGCAACCGAGGACTCCAATCAAGGACGTAGCTTTGCAGACATTAAAGCCAATCCCAATCAAATCACAATTCGTACGGCCTTGACTGAAAATGGTCAGCAGGTTGTGATTCGAATTCAGGACAATGGCGTGGGCCTGTCTAGTGAAGTCAAACAAAAGATGTTTGACCATCTGTTCACCACAAAGGCAGTCGGGCAAGGAACTGGGTTAGGATTGGCGATCGCTCGTTCAATCGTCGTTGAGAAACATGCAGGCACATTGGAAGCCAACTCAACGCTGGGGCAGGGGACAGAGTTAGTCATTACACTTCCGGTGCAAACAACCGTTCCCACAGTTTCTAGATAAAAGATTGAATCGCACACTCTTTTAGATCTTTCCGGAAATCTTAACCTCAGAGGCTTCGCATATACCCGAATCTGGCTAACATCAGCTTCTGAATACCCTTCCGTTAAGGCCACAACTACTGAGCGCAAGATGAGAACACGATGGATGGTGTAAATAAGGAAAACCAGGGCACTCTATGATTGCCCCTTCATCTCAAATTGTTGTTTGTAAAGTAATGATGAAGACGCCCCACATACGATACTCCCTGACTACCTAACCTAACGTAAAGCTATGAGGCGAAAGTTCTCCCTCACTTTGGACCGAACGGTCCTTCTTGCTATCTTAACCTTGCCAGTGATTCACTTTGGCGTCTCGAAGATAGTCTTGTTTGTTTCAGAGAATGGGCTGAGTGCAATCTGGCCTTCTGTCGGCATTTATTTAGCTGCTGTGTTGTTGTGGGGATTTCGCATTTGGCCAGCTATCTTGCTGAGCGAGCTCCTCGTCAATCCACTGTTTTACGGGTACGACAAAGTATGGGTTAATAGTGCTGCATCGCTCATCGGCTTATTTGATCCATTGCTGATGGCGTTTCTGATTCAACGGCTAGTTAGACATCGCAACTGGCTGAGGCGATCGCAAGACATTTTCAAGTTTGCAGGAGTTGTCTTACTAGAACCAATATTCACCAGCATCCTAGGAACCCTGGTTTTGTGCCTCGGGGGTGTTACTGCCTGGGAAGCGTTTAGCTCATCTTGTATAACCTGGTGGGAATCCATTGTGATTGGAGCCCTCACTATCACGCCAACCTTGCTTGCTTGGAGTCCGCGCTTTAGTGACAATAAACCACTTCCTCGTTCTTGGATGCTTGAAGCGGTATTGATTTTGTCCCTAACTGTTGGTATCAGCTACTTTGCCTTTGGTAAGGGCGGATATAGTGTTGAGTACATGCTACTGCCAGTATTGGTTTGGTCCACTTTCCGGCTCAGGCTAAGGGAAGTGACTTTGCTGATTACTGGGGTATCAGCAATTGCCATTTGGGGAACAGCCCACGGTTGGGGAACGTTTGTTCGGCCCTCGATTCATGAATCCTTGGTGCAGTTACAATCCTTTATGGGCGTCATAATGCTGACCAATTTGGTTCTAGCGGCGGTGCTCAGCGAGAACCGTCAAGCGGAACTGCAACTAAAACAGGCCAATGAAGACCTAGAACAACGGGTTGAGGAGCGAACCATTGAACTGAAAACTGCTCTACAAGATTTGCAACGAACTCAAGCACAGATGCTTCAAGCCGAGAAAATGTCCAGTCTGGGTCAGCTTGTCGCAGGCGTTGCTCACGAAATTAACAATCCGGTCAATTTTATTCATGGCAACCTCAACCATATTCAAGAATACATACAGAATTTGTTGAGCTTTGTGCGCCTATATCAGCGTCACTATCCTGATGCTACTCCTGAAATTCGAGCTGAAGCGGCGGAGATCGAGCTGGATTTTTTGCAAGAAGACCTGCCCAAACTGTTGTCCTCTATAAGAGTAGGAACCGATCGCATTCGTCAAATTGTTTTATCATTACGAAACTTCTCCCGTATAGACGAAGCTATGATCAAACCGGTGGATATCCATGAGGGTATCGAAAGTACCCTGATGATTTTGCAACATCGCCTGAAAGCGAAGGCTGAAAGTCCGGGGATTGAGGTGATTAAGGACTATGGCATCCTTCCCAAAGTAGAATGTTATGCTGGACAACTAAACCAGGTATTCATGAACGTTCTAGTGAATGCGATCGATGCCCTGGAGGAGCTCAATGATAATCGCACTTATGAGGAGATCAAGGCATGTCCTAGGGAGATTAGGATTCGCACTGCTAGGGTCAATGATCAGTGGGTGCAGATTGAGATCGCTGACAATGGACTTGGGATGCCCGAAGTGACAAAACAACGTATCTTTAACCCATTTTTTACTACCAAGCCTGTAGGCAAGGGAACAGGCATGGGCATGTCAATCAGTTATCAAATTATCGTCGAAAAGCATAACGGCAAAATAGAGTGCTTCTCCGCTCCTAAAAAGGGAACTGAATTCGTAATTCAAATTCCTATTCAACAAGTGACTAATCTGTCAGTGTAGTAGCCTGGAAAGGCGGTCGTGGTAGATAGCCTAAGAGCGCTTGATGAAAGTGAGTAATGCCAAATTCGAGCTCCTCTGCTAGTTGTACCCGATATGCCTTGGAATGAACTCCCATTTGCAGTGAACGGACCGCCATAAAGTCTTCATTCAAAACGCGGTCGAACTCCAGTCGAAACGCTGCCTTGTCATAAGGAAATGCTTCCACCTGAGCCTCAGTTTGATAAATAAACACCTCAAACTGAGTGGTTTCAGGAGTGAGAGGCGTTAATTTAAACACTGAAACCATATCTCTTGCAGTGTTTACCATCAAGTTGGGAAAGATGAAGCCCTGATACGACTTATGCTTGGGTTTACCTGGGAATGAGGGATGTATCGCCACAGAATCCTCGGCTGTCCAGGGAACACTAATTTGATAGTGCCGCCCGCTAGGTGTGTATTGAATACCACTAGGGTCAAAGCAACGCAAGCTTTGGGCATGCACCACAGGTAAGTGGTAGCACTCTAGGTAATTTTCGATCGGAAACTTCCAGTTTGCAGGCTCCTCATAGAACCAGTGATCAACTTCCCGCAACGCTTTCCAGGGTTGTTCATACTGCTCTAGGTAAGCTGGAAAGCCAGCTAGGTAATCTTGTAGGGATTCGCCTTGTGATTCAGGGTGAACAAAAATAAACCCTCCCCAAGTATCAACGCGTCCTTCAATTAAACGGGTGTTTGACTGATCTAGAGTGGGAAAACATTCTGCACGAGGCAGCCCTTTAAGATTACCCTCTCGATCAAAATTCCAACCGTGATAGGGACAGATGATGCGATTGCAATGCCCCTGCCCATCTAACATTCGTGCTCCCCGATGCGGACATACATTATGCAGCGATCGCAAAGTTCCATCATCGGCGCGAATCACAAGCATGGGTTGGTCGCCCAGAGTACAAGTAAAGTAATCGCCTGGATGTGCCACCTGCGATTCACGTCCCACCCATTGCCAAACTTTGTCCCAAAGCGATCGCCGTTCTAGCGCAAAAATCTCTTGACTAAAGTAGTAGTAGTTAGGCAATCCTGATGCTGCTGTATCGGTGGGCAAATTCCTATCTGCAAGTGGCTCTTTAGACAGTAGACTCATACTGCTACATCCTATTGCTAAGTTTCTAAGCAACCCCTAAGTCTAGAGAACTTGTGGGTGAGATTGCTTCCAAGGCTAACTCCGTCCACCACAAATCCATTGCTTCCATCACAGCACAAAAACCGGCTTCAAACTGGTGAAAACTGGTATCTTTGATACAGTGAGCCAGTGTTTTTTGCAAGTTCTCCTCATGCTCTGGCTCCCATTCATTCAGATGCATATCAAAGAAATAGCGCAAATTATAAGGCATGCTTCCAGCAATGACCTGCTCAATGATTTGCATCACAATCATTAGTTCTGAGATGGAGGTAGCCTCAATGGCATATACAGCACCGAAAGTATAAGCTGCTTCTCGGTCACTTAATGCTTGCATACTTTCAAGTAGGTGCAATGTTGCAATCGACGGGATCGTATCTTTGATCGGGAGATTCAGCCCTTCCTCAAGCCCTTCTGCTAAGAGGTCATAATGCGAAATGCCTTGGGTAAGACTTCCTAGTTCCTCAGCAATGTTCTCTTGCACCTTGCTAGCAACTTCTAGCCAGCCAGCTTCGATCGCCTTGTCTTCTGAGGACTTGACAAAGGAAACGAGCTCTTTTGGAAAAATAGAATATTGACGTATCACATAAACAAGTTGAGAAAAGCTTGCCTGGTTGAGGGATCGAACAATAGGATTTCTCTGTGGGTCAACAGCAATGTATACCTCAAGCATTAACTGGTTAAGATATTTCAATAGTTCATCAAATTCGTTCATGTCCTGCTCTCTTCATCTATGGAGAAGTAGGTCAATCAGGCTTTATGATTAGCCCAGAAGTGCTAAGGCCTGAAGAATAAGACCTCTTCAAACCAGCCTTGTTAAGACTTTTGAGTACCGATAAATGAGATAAAAATGAATACGATTAAGTGCTTATACGGTTAATTTCTCATCTATGAGTCAGTTCTCAGCAAAAACACCAAGTAGCGCATAAAGTAATTAATCTCATTTAGAATTCTGATAAGCATCCGTAAAATCGCGATAGATTCTACTTTTTGATGTCAAAATAAAAAACTTTGTTATTATGCTTTTAAGGAAAAACACGGTTGTAAATTGCTCTGAATTGTCCTGAAACGCTGGGTTTATTCAGAATAAGCCTTCGCCTAACTCAAGTTCAGCTCAACTTTATCTAAGCTTTATCCATGACGTGGTATGGCAGAGTCAGTCAGAGCAAGCGTTGAGAAGGCCACAGAGAACTATACCCTCCAGATCAAAAGAACAATAAAGAATTATGCACATTAAGGAATGCTATTGATACCGCTGCCTTTACCCCTCCGCCTCCCACTTCCAGGTTAGATCCAGCAGTAAGGATAGGTTGCTTGACTGGTATTTTTGGTGAAATTCACGATCGCGCCAATTAGCTCATCAATATTGAAAGGTTTAGACAAAAACTTTTGAAAACCCCAGGCTACAGCTCCTCGATTGTAAGCAGGTTCTGAAAGCCGAGTACTATATCCACTCATCGCGATCGCAGGGATAAATTTACAGGAGTCTGCCTGAAGGTTTCTAACGGTATCGAGCAGCTCGTAGCCACTACCGTCGGGTAACTGCAGGTCACTAATCAGAATATCTGGTTGACATTCTGCCACTGCTTGAAGCGCTGTTTTTACGTTTACAGCGGTGAGGACTTTAGCGCCCAAGTGAGTTAAAAACAAATCAAACAGAGCTAAGGTTTCAAGGTCATCTTCAATGACGAGAATTGCGACCCCATCTAGGGGTAACAACGCCTCTAGTTCGTCACTCACAGTATTTCGTTGCATCCGTTACTCTCCTCCCACAAGGCTGCACTACATCCCACTTCTTTAGACTTCATGAAAAGAACATTCACCGTTAAATCAGCCATTACTTATAATCTTCTCAAATAAAACAAAGCTTTATCAAAAAGGTAATCGTTCAGGGGGTGCCGCTATCAGTGGGTATCAGGGATGGTACAGGCAGACCTTGACGAGCAGCCCGACAAGCCTCAACCAAATAATCCAACACTCGACGATCTTGTGCACGCAAGGTGGTGA
>JAHHIL010000065.1 GCA_019358975.1 Trichocoleus desertorum ATA4-8-CV12 | reverse complement strand
ATAGGTTGTAGATGGAAGTTCAGCAATGGATGAAGTCGAGCAATACTAACAGACCGAGGGCTTGACCTCGAATCAAGCGTTGGTGAAAGACAGAAGACAAGGGACTATGCAGCCTTCAAGGTTTTGAGGAGATGAAGATAGGTGTGTAAGGGGAAAGAAATGCCTGTCATTTCATCCTTCATCCTTCCTATTTCATCCCTGCCGATATTCCTGGTGTTCATGGCGCGGTGGAACCACACTGACCCATCTCGAACTCAGAGGTGAAACGCTGCAGCGGCGACGATACTTTGGGGGTAGCCCCACGGGACAATAGCTCGATGCCAGGGCAATACTAAGATAAAAAGAGCGCTAACTAGGCGCTAGAGGAGAGAGGAGTTTCTGAGGAAGCCCCTCTCTCCTCTTTTTAATGATAGGTAAGGTTATGTAGGGTGGCGACCAAAGTAAAGCCAAAGAACGGCTAAGCTTCCTGGCTTTATCAATCGACCTTATTGACAAAGCCAGGAAGCTGCGAAGTGCCTTAGAAGAGTAAATTCACGCTCTAAGCAAGAATAGAGTTTTGTGGTCACCAAATGAATCTCGTCCGCGAGAGGTTGAAGCTTGAAGCTGTTCATTAGAGCTCTAAAAAGGATTTCTCCCCTTGAAAGCGCAGTTATCATTGAGCAAAGAATGGGACGTCGTCGCTTCATTATTCACGATGAATTCGTTCTTGCCCCTGTTTAAGTCATGGGTAAAAGCCAGATGAGCAGTGGGATAAAATTTCTTTTTACCAAGGATCATGTTGAGAGAAAGTAAGCCTGTCCAGGTTGCAGTTGTAGCGATGAAACTGAGAACTAGTGGGGAGCATCCCACTTATGCAGAAACAGTCAAATCGCCAAGCAGACCATTGAGGTAAGCACAGCGTAAGCTCAACATCGAATTAACCGAGGCACTATTCCAACGTGCACCGGAGATTTGCAAGCGTCGTCCAATCTGTTTGACAGCAGACTCCACTGCTCCTGAGCCAATCGATGACAACTGTTCGGCTTGGTGGTGGGCGTAATTGACAATCCGGGAGCCATGTTTGGTGAGATAGGCTTCGAAGTTACGAGCTTGCTGGCGTCGACAATCTGCAAACAGTGCCTTTGCCGCTGCGGTTTGTCCTTGCCAGAGCAGCGATTCTGCTTGAGCAAGCCGCTTCAGCGACCCGCCCACTTTGTAGAGATTTTGCTTGAGATGATACCAGTCGAGGATTTCAAGGTGAGTCTGAGGCGTTGCAATCATGCTAAACAGATTCCACACCCCATCATGTCCATCGCCCAAACAGACCAATGGGCAAAGGAGTCGTTGGGCATTGACGTAATTGCTCAGGCTGTTGTTGTCTTGATAAAACGCCGCATAATAGATGTGTGCTAAGCGCACGGCTTTGTAGTCACGCCAAGGGCTATTGCTCTCCTTCAGGTCGCGCAGACGCACTTTACCCCCATCCATGCTGACTTCCCCCACCCCTTGTTTAGCATCCGGCAACGCAACCGCTTGTCGCCCCACTAATCGTTGTTGAGTTGAGTGTCCGACTGCAATTCCTGTCAGAACTGCAATGTCGGCTTCGGCATTCTCAAACGACTCGTTGGCACTCAAGCGCAAGCACGCCTTCTCCAAACCCCCGCTCATTCGACTGCGCGCTCTCACTCCTAATTGCTCTGCCTGCGATTGGCGCAAGTGAATCTTGCCCACCAAACTCTTCAACTGCCGGACTCGTCCACGTTCCGTTCGGGCTTGATGGTTGATAAAAAAAGGGCAACTTCGGGGCTCACCTGCTCTAGCATCTGTTGTCGTACCGTTTGCTCAATACCTTCCAGCGTTGTTAGAGCGACTTTGTCACTGTTGCGGTACAAAATCTCGGCGATCTCTTGAGTGCAAGCTCGCAGACGGTCCTGTTCTTCCGGAGTCATGAGTTAGCCTTGTGCCCTACTCCTCAATTCTGCCTCCTTGCCCTTACTTCTGCATTAGTGGGATGCTCCCGAACTAGTGTCCCAAGCTGGCATTGAAATGATTGCTTGATGCGGATTCGGAAATGCCAGCCCAACGTCTCGCGGAGACACTTGGTCAATTTTGCTATCTGCAAAGCCTCTGTTCGCCAGCAACGCCACTGCTGAGCCCTTCAGTCATTAATCGCGCTGCTTGTTGCTCTACATCTTGAATGTCCATAACCGCATGTACTGCTTGATTGGGACACTATCCGCCAAGTGATGGAAACCGTGTTCACGATCGCTGGCTCCCATCCAAATAATGCAGAATTGTTTCTGCATCCATAGTTAAATGTGCGATCGCTTGTTAATTTTGACTAATGATTTTAGAGATAGTTAGATAGCAAGAACTACCGTAGGTATAGCTGTCACTGCAATGGGTATCTTGATTAGTGAAGTGGTGCTGATACCAAGTAAAAGGTGATTGCTAGTAATTGCGATCGCACCTTCATAGACTAGTTTTCCGTCATGAACAGTCTGCCGCTAATTGAGTTCTAGCCCCCAGTAACTTAATGTCTTCACAAAAAAACTCTGTTTTGGAAAGCCCCCCGCCCGCTGATATGACCGTGATTCTGCAAGTTGGGGATCGCCCCATCACTGCCGCAGAAATCATTCCGCTCTTGGCGCGATACCAACTATTACCTCAGCTATTGCGAGAAGTCTTGCTCGATCAGGTGACTATTCCTTACACTTGTACGCCGGAAGAAGTTACTCAAGCCTGCCAGCACTTTTATGCCCAAAACCAGCTGACATCAGAGGAAGCACAGCAGGCTTGGTTGTCGCAGCGCCAGCTAGCTCCTGAAGAATTCAAGGCTAGGACTGAGCGGGGATTACGAATCGAAAAATTTAAGCAGGCCACTTGGGGAATCAAGCTAGAGTCTTACTTCTTGCAGAGAAAAGGGCAAATGGACAAGGTGATTTATTCCCTTATCCGGACCCAAGATGTGGGGATTGCTCAAGAACTCTATTTTCGCATCCAAGAAGGTGAGCAATCTTTTGCGGACTTAGCACGGGAATATTCTCAAGGGCCTGAATCTCAGACGGGAGGTTTAATTGGCCCTGTGGAATTGAGCGTTCCTCATCCACAATTAGCAAAAGTGCTGTCAATGAGCCAGCCAGGGCAGTTGTGGCCTCCGACCCAGTTGGGAGAATGGGTGGTGATTGTGCGGTTAGAAAAATTCCTTCCGGCGCAACTAGATGAACCCATGCGACAACGGCTGCTGAACGAGCTGTTTAATAACTGGCTGCAAGAGCAGCTTCATCAAATCAACGCTGTTAATAACTCTGGTGCTGTTGCTACTTCTGCTTCCTCATGACTTACACCACAAACACAATTCAAGAGTTTTTAGCTCAAGTTCCTGGCTTTAGCCAGTTATCGCCCGCTACTGTCACGCGGCTATTGCCAAAATTTCAGCTACTGCGTTACCGGATGGGACAGGCGATCCTAGTACGGGAAAAACTGCCTGTTCAAATTGCTATTTTGTATGAAGGGCAAGCTCGCTACTTAGGGTATGATCCGCGAACCCAACTGCCCAGTACGTTGAAGTTATTAAATCCTGGAGAGGTATTAGGCTGGGCAGGAATTTTGCGAGGAATGCCTTGCGAGACCGCGATCGCTTCTAATGAGGTGATCTGTATTACTCTTGCAACCACCGACTTCTTAGAACTAATTGAGCAAGAGCCAGGATTTGCTGCCGCATTTCGTCAACGTTGTGCGTTGGTGGAAGCCTTTGATTTGCTTGGAGCAGAACTAGAGCGCCAACCCATTAATAGAGTTATTAATCTTAAAGACTTTACTCAGCAGGTGTGGCCAGAGGCTGTAGTCATGAACTTGCCGAAAGGTAGGACACAGCTCAGCCAACTTGACCCTAGTTTAATTTGGTTAGTCAGTGGTGGTGGCACAGTCACCAACCAGTCAGTAGGCAGTCGCCTTAATGCTTCTATCTCTCGATCCTACATCAGTGTGGAGGGGCCAAGTGCGACCCGTCTCGTTGGGTTCCCTGCTGCCGCTCTAGGAGAGGTACATGCAGAAGCTAATGGTTCAGCTCTAGTACTGAGTGATGCGGCTGAACTAGTGCCCTTCCCAGAGGCTGAGGACGAACTAGATGCGGGAGGGGTAGAGATTCCTTATGCACCTGAAAAGGTACCAGGAGACTCAAGTGCTGCCCTTACGCAACAGGCTAAGGGGAAACAGAAATATCCTTACATTCGAGCGAGAGGGCCACTCAACGCGACTCTAGCTTGTTTCCAAATGTTGGCGCAGCATTTGGGTCTACCTTTTCGACGGGATGTGGTACATCGGGTTTTGACGAATCAGATGGATCGTTCGGGCAGCATGTCTCTACAGGTTTGCGGGGCGATCGCAGAACTGATGGGGTTAAATGCCCAACTGGTTAATGTACCCGCTGCGACTGTAAGCCGCCTGCCAGCCCCAGCCTTGATCCGTTGGCAAGATAGCTGTGCAGTGCTGTATGAAATTAGCGATAAGGCGATCGTGCTGGCCGTCCCAGAAACAGGAATTCGGCGATTCAAACCAGCTGACTTCGCGGAAGCTTGGGGACAAGAAGGCCAAGTTTTGCTTCTGAAACCTACCAAGCAAACTCCGAAGCAGCGGTTTGGCCTCGGTTGGTTTTTGCCATCCTTGATTCGGTATCGCAAAGTTTTAATTGAAGTTTTAATCGCTTCCTTTTTTGTGCAGCTATTCAGTTTGGCCAACCCTTTGATGCTGCAAATCATCATTGACCGAGTGTTGGTCCAAAACAGTTTGGACACTTTGAATGTCCTCGGTATCTTCTTGCTTTTAATGGCGTTCTTTGAATCGCTGTTAATGAGCTTGCGAACCTATTTGTTCGTCGATACCACCAACCGGATCGATATGGCTTTGGGTTCAGAGATTATTGACCACCTGCTCCGATTGCCCCTGAAATATTTTGAGAAGCGCCCAGTCGGGGAACTGTCTAGTCGCATCAATGAGCTAGAAAATATCCGCCAGTTCTTAACTGGAACAGCGCTGACAGTAGTGCTAGATGCCGTGTTCTCGGTCATCTACATCGTGGTCATGTTTATCTACAGTTGGCTGTTGGCGCTCGTCGCTTTAGCCACGATTCCTCTATTTGCTATTCTTACGGCTTTAGTCTCTCCAATTATCCGACGACAGTTGCGAGCCAAAGCAGAGCGCAACGCCGAAACTCAGTCTTACTTAGTGGAGGTGATGTCTGGAATTCAGACGGTCAAGGCTCAAAATATTGAGTTGCGATCGCGCTGGCAATGGCAAGAGCGCTATGCCCGCTACGTGAGTGCTGGATTCCAAACGGTTCTAACTTCTACGACTGCTGGCGCGACTAGCAACTTACTCAACAAAGTTTCTGGTTTGCTGGTTCTCTGGGTGGGGGCTTACTTGGTGATTGCGGGCCAGTTAACCTTAGGCCAGTTGTTTGCTTTCCGGATTATTGCTGGCTACGTAACCACACCCTTGTTGCGTTTGACGCAACTGTGGCAAAACTTTCAGGAAACTGCCCTCTCGTTAGAGCGTCTAAGCGATATTATTGACACTCCCCAAGAGGCAGATGAGCTGGATCGGCAAAACATTCCGATGCCCACGATTAAAGGGGCGGTCACTTATGATGATGTGGTCTTCAGCTTCAACAAAAATAGTGCGCCTCAACTCAATCACATCAGCATCGAATTCCCTGCTGGTATCTTTGTGGGCGTGGTGGGGCAGAGTGGTTCGGGTAAAAGCACTTTAATGAAGTTGCTACCGCGTCTCTATGAACCAGATTCCGGACGCATCTTGATCGACAATTACGACATTAACAAAGTGGAGTTGTATTCTCTGCGGCGACAGGTGGGCATTGTACCGCAGGAGCCGCTACTGTTTGATGGCACTGTCCAAGAAAACATTGCTTTAACTCAACCAGATGCTTCTTCGGAAGAAATTATCGCTGCTGCTAAGGTGGCGGCGGCCCATGATTTCATCATGACGTTGCCAAATGGCTATAACACTCGTGTAGGTGAGCGGGGGGCGGCGCTCTCTGGGGGCCAGCGACAACGGGTGGCGATCGCTCGGACAGTGTTGCAAAACCCTCGTCTGCTGATTTTGGACGAGGCGACCAGCGCTTTGGACTACGACACTGAACGGCAAGTGTGTCTAAACTTGGCAGAAGCTTTTAGCGATCGCACCGTGTTCTTTATCACGCACCGTCTAAGCACCATTAAAAACGCCAACATGATTTTGATGATGGACAAAGGTTCTATCGTTGAAACCGGACTGCACGAAGAACTAATGGCAATCAAAGGGCGTTACTACTGCCTCTACCAACAACAAGAGTCGCAAATGTAGACCCGTTGCCTTTAGAGAGGGGCTGAAAGCTCAAGGGGGGTGGCGATCGCTACCTCTCTACTGAACCTTTCAACCTCAAGACTTAGCTGTAAAGTTTCATCAAACTTTTGTAGTCAGCTATTTCTGAAGCTAGACACAATTGCTACATAAAGAGGAAGACTACCCTCTAAAGATCGATATTGCAGCAATTGATTTTCAGCATCTGCAAATCTTTGAACCTTAAAGGGCACGATAACAACAGGACTAAGCCGTAAAAACTTCAAGCGGAATTTCCTTGCTACGTTGCTGGTGCTGGCAAATCCCCCCTTTGCTACAGCCCATGAATTGCGCCACTCTCTATTACCTACTAGGTTTATGATGATTAACCAGCAAAATGGAGCCAAGTTGAATCAACAGCTACCTCCCACCCCAGAAGTAGCTTCTTATTCAGCGAAATCGACAACTTTTGACCAACCTGTTGTTCTCCAGCAACCTGCCACTTGGTCACGAGCCATTGTTTGGAGTATCGTTGCTGTTACTACAGCTTCGATCATCTGGGCCTGTATAGCCAAAATTGAGGAGGCGGTCAGTTCTCAGGGCAAGCTGGAGCCGCAAGGCGCTGTAAAAGAAGTGCAAGCTCCAGTCGCAGGGGTTGTGAAAGAAATTTATGTTAAGGAAGGCGATCGCGTTAAGCAAGGGCAAACGCTCCTCAGTTTTGATCCCACCGCAGCGCGAGCCCAAGAAAAATCGCTGCTGAATATTCGTACTGCCTTGATGCAGGAAAATCAGTTTTATCGCTCTCAGCTCGTTGGTTTGGCTTCCCCAGCCACCACAGATCAAGCGGCGATCGCCCTGAAGCTACCCACAGAAATTGCTTCTCTGACCAAGAGCCGAGTGAACCTCTTGGCAGAAAATCAAATGTATCGCGCTCAGCTCACAGGTGCTCCCCAGGGAGGTAATTTCTCAATTGATCAAATGGCACGCCTGCAATCTAGTCGAGATGAATTTAATTCGCGGGCGGCATCAGCTCAGTTAGAGACAAAACAACTAGAGCGGCAGTACAGTCAAAACCAAGTGTCTCTAGCCAATGCCAAGGATAGTTTGGCGGTGAACCAGCGAATTTTAGATGGCATTCGACCACTGTATGAAGAAGGTGGCATTGCTAAGATTCAGTATTTGAAGCAAGAACAAGAAGTTCGCTCTGGTCAAGCTGAAGTTGAACGCCTAGGCCAGGAACAACAGCGCTTGCAATTCGCGATCGCTCAAGCTCAACAACAGCTACAAAACACCGTCTCCCAGACGCAAAAAGATGTTTTGACTTTGATGGCGAATAATGATCAACGCATTGCGGAAATCGACAGCCAACTGACCAAGGCGATTGTTGAAAACGAAAAACGGCTTGATGAAATTAATAGCCAGCTCAGTCAAGCCCAACTGACGTTGAAGTATCAGGACATTAAGGCTCCTACTGATGGCATTATTTTTGATGTCAAAGCGGGGGGTCCAGGCTTTGTCGCGAACCCCAGTGAGGCTGTGCTCAAGATTGTGCCCAGCGATCATCTAGTCGCCAAGGTTTATATTACAAACCGAGACATCGGCTTCATCAAAGAAGGCATGGATGTGGATGTCAGAATCGACTCTTTTCCCTTTAGTGAGTTTGGAGATATTAAAGGCCGCTTAACCTCCATTGGTTCTGATGCCTTACCTCCCGATGAACTACGGAAGTACTATAGCTTCCCTGCCAAAATTACTCTAGATGCTCAAACACTCCGAATCCGAGGGCGAGAAGTACCACTGCAATCGGGTATGTCTGTGAGCACCAATATTAAGATCCGCCAACGCACCGTCATGAGCATCTTTGTTGACTTATTCGCTAAGCAGTTGGATGGTATGAAAGCGATCAGATAAGCTGCTATAACGGCAGTTCTGCCTTGTTTTCTTAACTGCCTAATCTCTTAAATGCTGGAGCAGCAAGTACAGCCCGTGCCCATATTGCAAGCAGATGCTCATCACGTCACAGCTGAGCCACCTGCTTGGTTTGTTCAGGCTGTGCAGCAGCAGGCTATAGGTCTCCCTGGCCATTATGTAGCTCAGTTATTGTGGCAGCGGGGAATTCAAGACCCAGAGCAACTTGCTGGGTTTTTGCACCCACAGTTTTATCAGCCAGCCAGCCCGTTTGAGTTTGGGCAGGAGATGCAATGGGCTGTGGAGCGCCTCCAACAAGCGCGGAGCCAAGATGAAGTTGTAGCAATTTGGGGAGATTTTGACGCGGATGGCATTACAGCCACAGCCGTACTTTGGGATGGGTTGGGCCAATTTTTTAGTCAGGGTGATCGCCTACTTTACTACATCCCCAATCGCTTGATTGAGTCTCATGGTCTGTCTCAACAGGGGCTCGATCGCCTAGCAGCTCAAGGTTGTCAATTAGTCGTTACTTGCGATACGGGTAGCACCAATCTGGCCGAAATCAAGTACGCCCAAAGTTTAGGCATGGATGTGATTGTCACCGATCACCATACCCTGCCGCCAGAACGCCCTGATGTGACAGCAATTGTCAACCCTCGTTATTTGCTGCCAACTCATCCTTTAGCTCATCTTTCTGGGGTGGCTGTTGCCTACAAACTGGTGGAAGCCCTCTACCAAACTTGGCCTGAAGTACCGCAACAGCCGCTCACACATTTGCTAGATTTGGTCGCCATTGGTCTGATTGCTGATCTGGTTCAGCTCACCGGAGATTGTCGGTATTTAGCCCAGCAAGGTATTGAGCAATTGCAGCAGCATCTAATTAATCATGAAGCGGGAGTTAAGCCACCTCGACCGGGGATTGCTCGTTTGTTGGAGCTGTGCAAAAAAACAGGCGATCGCCCCACGGATATTTCTTTTGGATTGGGTCCTCGGATCAATGCAGTAAGTCGGATTCAAGGCGATGCCCATTTTTGTGTGGAATTGCTCACTAGTCGGGACGAACAGCGCTGTCGGCAGTTGGCCGAAGAAACAGAGCTAGCCAATATTCGTCGCAAAGCTCTACAGCGGGAAGTGACCCACCAGGTCAAAGACAGACTGGCGCAGCTAGATCTCTCAACCACCAGCGTTATTGTCCTAGTTGATACCCAATGGCCAGTTGGGGTCTTGGGCCTAGTCGCGGGACAAATCGCCCAAGAATATGGTCGTCCCACAATTTTGCTCAATGCTGATTCGCTAGATCTGGATTTGACAACACCCAACTCAACTAACGAGACGCGATCGCAGGCTTCAGCTTTGGCTAGAGGATCGGCGCGATCGGTGAATCAAATTGATCTTTACCAGCTCGTACAAGAGCAAGCTTACTTACTTCACAGCTTCGGGGGCCATCCCTTTGCAGCAGGGCTGAGCCTACCAGTCGCTAATATTCCCCTGTTTACTGAAGCCGTTAATCGCCAACTACGACAGCAAAACTGCGGCACCCCTTCTTCGACTTCTGCCAATCAAGCTGATCTAGTGGTCACAGTGGCAGAGTTAGGCAAAACTCTATTCCGCGAACTTAAGCTGCTAGAACCCTGTGGCATGGGGAATCCTGTTCCCAAACTCCTCATCCAAAACTGCTGGTTTGAGCGGTCTTGGCACCGCAACATCCAAGATTGGCAGGGTCGAAAAGTTCAGTACATCAAAACAGAATTTGCACTGCGCGATCATTCGACTACGGTTGGTTTTCCGGGGGTTTGGTGGGGGCACTACAAAGAAGAACTTCCCTCAGGACGCTGTGACGTGGTTGTAGAACTGGATTTCAATACCTACGAAAATCGTCAACGTGGCAAAAAACCACACTACGAAGTTCGGCTGTTAGAGGTATTTCCTGTTAGCGAAGCAACGTTACTGAACCAAGTCTCTCATCCTGTAGATTGGCTAATCGATTGGCGCGGAGAACTTGAACCCTTTACACCAGACACACAGACATTGTGGGTGACCCAATGCCCAGCTAGTTGGGGCGAATTGCAAGCTTGGTTTCGTCGAGCGATTCAAGCAGGCCAGCGATTGGCGATCGCTTATCCACCTCCGAACCTGATTGCTCCTACCCAAATTTGGCAGCAGTTGATCGGCATTGCTAAATATCTCAGCCGTACGGGTTGTTCTGCCACTCGAAACCAGTTGCATGAAAAATTGGGGATCGGCGATCGCTCGTTGCAATTGGGCTTTCAAGCGTTGCAGTTTCTCGGCTTTGCCGTCACTTACGCTGAGCAGGGATTCCAAGTGGAGTTTCAAGCGAAAGCTGACCCTACATCTGTAGAGATGCAATTAACGGAAGCAGTCCAGCAATTCTTGGGAGTAGTTCAAGAAGAGCAGTTTCGTCGCCAATATTTTTATCGAGTGCCCTTATCAACGCTAGAAGCAGTAGCTCAGCAAACAATGCTGCTACAAGCTCACCGCTCACCTCAAGCACCTTTAACTGAGGAGCCTCAGCTGTAAGTGAGGGGGGGGTCAGAGACTGAATCTAAAACATCTACTGGACTTTACCTTGGTGCTCGCATTCAAATCCTCGCTGTTGCCATTCCTGAATGTTGACCTCGCTCAGTAGAATCACATCAGTGCACTTGGGGGTATAAACCTGGCTGACTGCCGCCCAGACTAAACTCCGCACTACATCTAGGCCAGTTTTGATCCAGGACTCACGATTACCAGGAACGCCTTCTTCTCTGACAATATCTGGCTCCACCCAAATGCCATGTGCTCCCAATAAAATTTGTGCCATCCACTTGGCCCTAGGGAGATGGGTGGCAGAGGTGATCAGCTTGACTTTGTGTACCTGCCACTGTTGTAACAGTGGGATGTTGAAGTAGAAATTACCGAATGTAGAATCGGCACACTTTTCTAACCAAACTTGCCTGATGGGGGCTTGAGCGCGTTGAAAAATAAGCCAGATGCAAGGGTCTTGAGAGCCTTGAGAAATCAGAATCGGGGTTTCGGGATGTTGTTTCGCGAGTTCAGTGACATAAATTTCACGGCGGATACTACCCCCCAGCACGAAAACAGCATCAACTGGCCCCAAGGCTGCCGATCGCAACGCTATCGTATTAATCAGGAGCCACATACCTAACAGGAACCCGATTCCCCAAAGTCCAAGTTTGACAGGACGGCTCCAAACCTTGGCTACCAAAGTTTTCCTGTATAAATGCTGGCGACGCTTACCTTTCAGCTTCATGGCTAGTGGGAATAATCTCCAATCATCTCAATAGATCAAATCTGCACTGAACGGCTTAAAACAACACGTTAATTGCTGAATAATTCACCGCAACTTTACTGACTCTTAAAAGTTGAACCTCATGCTATTCTGTCGGGCAACACTATCATGGTTTTTAGCTATATCTGACTCTTCTACTTGATGTAACGACTATGAGTTACGATTGCTGCATCCCCTAGCAAACTTTAGGTTTAGCTCATTCTCTCTAGCATGGACACTGATTAAACTGGCACATGTCAAGCCTGGTTTAACTTGCTAGCCTGGTTATGTTGAAGATAATTGTCTCAGGGGTAGTCCAACCTTTTGACAGTTTCGCGCATGAGGAGTTGTTGCTAAAGCTAGGGACCCAGCAAGCCCCCTAGAATTCACCGTGGTGCATTTTCCGGTTTTGTGTCCGAAGGCTATTTATATAAAAGCTATAAAAGCCTTACTGCTAAGCCACTGATACTTAAACGATTTGAGCCAACTTCCAATGAACCAGTCCCCCAGACATTCCCATCTGATCCAAGTTGCTCTTTGTGGCGGGGCGATCGCTACTGCTGCTACCCTCACGTTATTTGGTCCTGGTCTTAGTCGCTCAGTACGAGCTGCTCTGCAAGATAGTCCCAAAACGGTTTTGGATGAAGCTTGGCAGATTGTGAATCGCGATTATGTGGATGGTACGTTTAACCAAAAAGACTGGCAGGCAGTCCGACAGAGTTTGCTTGGCAAAAACTATAGTTCTCGCGAGGAAGCTTATGCAGCGCTACGCAAATCCTTGGAGCAACTCAACGATCCTTACACACGCTTTTTAGACCCCAATCAATACCAGGCGTTAAATAGCCAAACTTCGGGAGAACTCTCTGGCGTTGGGATTCGGTTAGAGCTCAACGAGAAGACTAAAATTTTGACAGTGGTAGAGCCGATTGAAAACTCTCCTGCTTTGAAGTCAGGGATTCAAGCGGGCGATCGCATTTTGGCAATCAACGGCAAGCTTACCAAAGGGATGACCGTTGAAGACGCTTCTAATCTGATTCGGGGAGACGTTGGCACTAAAGTTACCCTACGCATCGAGCGCGATACCAAGTCTGCTTTTGATGTACCTTTGCAGCGGGCTCGGATTGAGCTACCCACGGTACGTTACAGCCTGCGCCAAGAAGGCTCGAAGCGAGTCGGCTATATTCGCTTGAATGAGTTTAGTGCCCATGCTCCAGAGCAAATGCGACGAGCTATTCAAGACCTGACGGGCCAAAAAGTAGATGCCTTTGTGCTCGACTTGCGAAGTAACCCTGGTGGTCTATTGCAAGCTAGTATTGACATCTCTCGGATGTGGATGGACTCTGGCTCAATTGTCCGCACCGTGAATCGCAAAGGTGAAAACGAGGAATTGGCGGCCAATCGCACCGCCCTCACCAAGTTACCGCTTGCGGTTTTGGTAGATGGTAATTCTGCTAGCTCCAGCGAGATCGTGACTGGTGCTCTTAAAGACAACGGACGTGCCACTGTAATAGGTAGCCAAACCTTTGGTAAAGCCTTAGTCCAGTCTGTTCACTCCTTGTCCGATGGTTCTGGGCTGGCTGTGACGATTGCCCACTACTATACTCCTGCTGGGACTGATATTAGCCACAAGGGAATTACACCCGACATCAAGATTGACTTAACGGATGCCCAGCGGCAGCAGCTAGTGTCTAATCCGAAAATGATTGGTACTAAGGATGATCCCCAGTATCTACGAGCCCTGAATGTGCTAGAAGCAGAGTTTGCGAAGGTCAAGCAACCTACAGCTGCTCAGCGTCAGAGCCGCAATACCTGTTTACTCCCAGGATTTGCTTGTCGGTCTAATGCCCAATAGACTGCTCAATCACTACACCTAAAGCTCAAGGTTAAGCGCTTCCTCAGGGGAGCGCTTACTTGCTAAATAGGGGGTGAGTCATGCTTTTAAGAATTTAACCGTAGTTGGCTTACTAGATGTACGAGTTCTGGCAGAATTAGCTTTTCCATCGCGAGGTTAACCGCGTTAGTGGAGCCTGGGACGGAGAAAATGAGCTTGGTTTGGTAGACTCCTGCTACAGCCCTAGAGGCGATCGCCCGTGAACCAATTTCTTGATAACTGAGCCAGCGAAATAGCTCTCCAAACCCCGGCAGGGTTTTCTCTAGTAGCTTTTCAAGTGCATCATAGGTTGTGTCCCTCGGAGCAATCCCGGTACCACCATTAATAATGACTGCATCTAGATCTACTCGTTGACTCAGGGCTTGGATTTGCGCCTGAATCTGGGCAGGTTCGTCTGGGGCGATGGTGTACTCATGGATCTGATGCCCTGCGGCCAAAAGTAGTTGCTGAATCGCCTGACCACTGCGATCGCTTTCAAAAGATCGAGTATCACTAACCGTAATCACAGCGCAACTTACAACAATATTTGCTGAATCAGGATGCGGTTGGTGAGTCATGAAATGCTTTATCAGCTTGGCTAAAGGGTAGATTGCCCTCGATCCTTATCAGCGAGCAAAATCTTTGATAGCGCGGGATGAGGGCAGGCTATGAGACGCTCTTGGTAACAAGCAATTTGTTAACGCGAAATAAAGACCAACTAAGACTTACTGAATCCTAGATCGTTCTTTTCTGAGTAGCGTTCCATGAATCGCATAAAGCGCTCCCACTCCTCAGTAGACTTCATGTAATAAAAAGCTTCTAGCGCTTCTGGTTGGCCATTGACAAACTTAGCTTTTACTTCACGTGTGGAGATTTCGCCTTCTTCGTCGATCAGGTACATCCCTGTAATGGCATCAGTGTTACTAGCACTTAAAGCCTTAGGCCGCTCAAAGTAGAAGGTTGCAGTACCATTGCTGCCGTCGCGAGAACGAGTGACACGAACGTCAGGCACTGCATCTTCGGTAATACCTCTGGAAAATTGGATTTCAGCCATGTCTTTAGAATTAAATCTTAAATGGACAGTTAACTATTCTTAATCATATAGATCAGTTGCTCTAAATCAAAACTCGTTGGAGGACGGGGATCGGTGCTCAGGAAGAGGGGATCGTTGTGTTGAATAGCTGTAAGCCCACCCAACACAACTTTACAGGTTTGGCCTAGGCAGAAACGATGTAAGGAGAGCTAATGGCAGGCGATCGCCCCGCATTAACCAAAGCCTGATAAACCATAGCAGTTACTTCGGCACGAGTCGTCTCTCGGTTGGGGTTCAACTGCCCCACTGTCGGGAAGTTCACTACCATTCGTCGTTTTGTGGCTGTGGCTACAACACCACGGGCAAAAGGCGGAATTGAGCCCTGATCGCTATAGATCCCCAACACGGTTTCATCACCACTTCCTAAGTTCAGGCCGTTGACTAGGGAAACGAGTACTTGAACGCGCAATACGTTGTCAGTCGGGCGGAAGGTGTTATCTGGAAACCCAGAAAGAAACCCACCCCGGTAAGCTTGCTGGATCGCATTAGCGGCCCAAAAATCTGCGGCTACATCACTGAAATTAGTAGCAGCTCGGATCGCAGGCGGATTTAATGCTTTGACTAGCAAAGCTGCATATTGTGCTCGATTCATCTTTGCGTCTGGTTTAAAGGAACCATCTTCAAAGCCGCTGATTAATCCTTGACCTCCTAGGGCACGAATAAAATCTGCTGCCCAGTGACCTTGAATGTCTGTAAAGGAGGGTGTGGCTTGATCTGGGTTGACGATAAAGTTAGAGGCGATCGCGGGAGCTTCCCCACGCGCCACCAATGCCTGATAGATCAAGGCGGCAACTTCTGCTCGGTTGATGTCTCGCATGGGTTCTAGTTGATTGACCTGAGGTTGATTCACCACCATGCGGCGTTGAGTTGCTGTAGCCACCTCATCGGTGGCATAGCTAGGAATCTGAGCGCGATCGCTATAGACCAGCAAAATATTTGTGTTGCCGCCTGTGAAGCTTAAACCACTAATCAAAGACACGATCGCCTGGACTCGGGTTAAGTTTTGGTCAGGTCGGAAGGTATTGTCTGGAAACCCAGAAACAAACCCCATTTGAGCTGCCTTCTGAATTGCCGCCCGCGCCCAGAAATCAGCCGGAACATCAGTAAAGTTAGTCGCTTCTTTTTTGTTGGGTAGATTAAAGGCTTTGGCGATCGCGGCAGCATATTGTGCCCTAGTGATGTTGGCTCCGGGTTTGAAGGTGCCGTCAGGAAAACCGCTAATAATGCCACGGCTCACCAACCCGCGAATAAAGCTTTCTGCCCAATGGCCTGTGATGTCAGTCAATCCGGTGGGCGTTGGGGTTGGAATGGGGGTGGGTGTTGGAGTCGGAATAGGGGTTGGGGTAGGCGTCGGAGTTGGCGTGGGAGTCGGAGTTGGCGTGGGAGTCGGAACGGGGGTTGGTGTTGGAGTTGGGGCAGGAGTTGGGGTGGGAGTGGGAACCTCGCTGGCGACGAAGTTGATCAGACCTTGAACACGGGTAGGGTTGAGTTGGTTGCCGACAGACATTAGGGTGGTTTTGGTCGCATTGTTTAAATCAAACGCTCCATTGTCCCTAAAGATGTTGCCACCTGGGTCTTGGCTTTTGCCTAAATCTGGCAAGGAAGTATTTGTAATCACCAGACCATCGCTAGTATTTTTCTCAACCACGTTGCTGCGTAGTACGGGGTTGGCTTGACCCGATAGCACTACCCCAGAACGGTTTTCAAAAATTCTGTTATCCGCGACTAGGGGAGCTGCATTATCTCCAATGGCAATGCCGTAGCCTGTCTTTTGGCAAACGTTACGCCGGATTTCGCCTTTAGCATTTCGGACAATAGAGATACCGCTGGCAGCATTTTGAAAAAATATGTTGTCTATAATCACCGGATTAGCTGTCCCGGTGGCAAAAACCCCTTCGCGAGCACAGTTAGTCAAGGTGCTGTTAGCAACAGTAGGCGCGGTTGACTCCACCCAAATGGCGGTGCCACGCTGGGCTCGGTTGGTGACAGTGACCCCTCGCAGTTGAGCGCTATTTTCTAGTCGTAGGGTGATATTTTGCCGTGCAAAGGTAGGGCTGATGTATTCACCGCTGCCTTCAATCAGTAGACCACTACCTTTATTACTCTCATTGCCGACCACAGTGACACCTGCCGGAACCGTCAGCGGAAAAGCTTCCCCGCTAGCAGCATTGTAGGTGCCTGCTACTAGCTGGATGGTGGTGCCTGAACGGGCTTGCTGTAAGGCTCGCGTTAGCGTTTTGAGAGGAGCAGCTTGACTCCCATTGGCAGCATCATTACCTGCCGCAGGATTTACATACAGGATGGAGCCAGAAGCAGATTGAACCATGACTATGCACCTATCCGCAATATTTAAAGCACTACCTATAGAGCTACAAGGCGTGCAAGTCGATTTTAGGGGCAGTTTTTCATCTTGATAGAGAGTGGCTGGCACCTCAGAACCTCTGAGGCTCAGTGATTTACATTCAAGCCTATAGCGGCTGGGATTCGCAGCGATTCTTAAGAGTTTCTGAATCCAGAGGCTATACTGCTGGGAAAGCGCATCTATTTTTGAGGTCTTTATGGCTTCTCCACAGGCGATCGCCCGACAAGGCGAACTACTCAACCGATTAGTACTAGACCGAGACACTGCTGAAGAACTGGGTCGAGTTGATCAAATTTGGATGGTGCCAGAGCTGCACCGAGTCATGGGGATTATTTGCACAACAGGGTTTTTGAAGGGTAAAAAACAAATGTTTACCCTGTTGCAAATCGAGGCATTTGGCACCGATAGCATCGTTGTGAATTCGAGTCACACCAGCGTAAATCCAGAAGAGATCAAACCGATTGATTCCTTGATTGGCCGCGAAGTTTGGAGTGATGCTGGCAATAAAATTGGTAAGCTAACCGATTATTTATTCGATCCTACAACCGGAGAAATTACCCAGTATCTATTTGTCTCGCGAGGCTGGAGCAGCTTGACCGATGGCAGCTATTTACTACAGCCAACCATGATCTTAGGTTTGGGTAGTAAGCGGGTGATGATCTCCAATAATGCGGCTCAAGAGATCTCGATTTACACCGAGGGTCTTAGGCATAAAGTCGCTAAGGTGAGTAGCTTTTTGCAGTCAGATTATCAACAAACGAAGCAAGATGTGAAATCCTGGCTGGGAGGGCTTCAAGCTATTACTAGCCAAGCTAAAGAACAATTTCAAACCCTGAGTGTTCAGGCTAAAGAACAAGCTCAGATAGTGGGGGAACAGCTTAAAGACACAACCCAAACTCTCGCTGAGCAGGCTCAAGAGAAAAGTCAGACGCTTAAAGAGACTCTCAAAGAGCGAGCACAATTGTTAGGTGAACAGGTTAAAGACACAACCCAAGCCCTAGCAGAAGAAGCAAAAGCCAATGCAGGCGATCGCGCTAAACCAGAAGTGAGGGTCTCGCCAAACTCGGATAGCCCTGCGCCTCAACCCACTCAGACGGCTGAAGTGATTGTGGATGTTAGTCCTGACGAACCTTCAGAATCTACATCTCAGTAGACATCTTGTGGCCCATCTTGTGGCCCGGACAAGATGCCCATGCCTTGGTGAGATGTTGTAGCGCTAATAACCATGTAACTATTGAGGCATCGCGGGGTAGGAGGTGTGGCCATGGTGATGACCGTAGTAATAATCAACCTTCTGATTAGTGGCTTTTGTCTCTGTGCGGCTTGGCAGATTTGGAAATTGCGTCGCACTCTGGCTCAAGTTGCCAATGCTTTGACGAACTATGAGCGCAGTACGCATAAAGTCTTATATGGTGCGCCAGTCGGAATTTTGCAAGGGCAGAAAGGTGCGAATCTGTTGCGTCAGCAGTACCAAACACTAGAGTTGCAGTTGCAAAAAGTGCAGCAAGTGTTGGGACTGATTAGTTTGGGCCAAGGAGTTTGGCGTACACAGGTTAGGCGATCGCAACGACCGAGAACCGTGAAAAAGCGTTTTTAGCGGATAGCAAAACCATGAGATAGATTAATGTGTAGTGGCAGTGAAGCATAGAACGCTGATTTGAGTGCTTGGGTGCAAAAATTGATGCAGCTTCTAGAGAACCAATCCAGTAAAATCGGGGCGGTTCCACCTCATAAACAGACAGGTGGCATCCAATCGAGTTAAATTAATCAGCTAGTTATTGAAGGGTAGAAGCCAGACAATGTCGAACAACCGTTCCGGATCATTCCTTGGAGGTCTACTGTTAGGAGCTGCAATTGGCACAGTGACCGGGTTATTGATTGCTCCTCGGACAGGACGGGAGACGCGGCAGCTCTTGAAGAAATCTGCGGATGCTCTACCAGAACTCGCAGAGGATTTGTCAACCAGTGTGCAGCTCCAAGCCGATCGCCTTTCTGAGTCTGCTTTGCGGAATTGGGATGAAACGCTAGGACGCTTGAAAGAAGCAATCGCCTCAGGCATCGAAGCAACTCAGCGGGAACAACAGGTCTTGAATCAAGCATCTTCTCCGGAAGCTACGGAGTCAGGCCCTGCTATGCATGATGCGTTCGATAAAATTCACTAACTTAACTCACTAACTTTTAGAGTAGGCATTCGGTGATTGACCCTATTTTTTGGCTAGGACTTTCAATTCTACTGGTGGCCGTGAGCCTCACAGCAGTTTTGGTTGTAGCCATACCAGCGCTTCAAGAATTAGCTAGGGCAGCTCGCAGCGCTGAAAAACTGTTCGATACCCTCTCACGCGAGTTGCCCCCGACTTTAGAATCTATTCGTTTAACTGGGTTGGAGATTAGCGATCTGACCGATGATATGAGCGAAGGTGTAAAGAGTGCGGGGCAGGTAGTTAAACAAGTAGACCAAAGCTTTGATGGTGCTCGCAAGCAAGTACAAAAGGCACAAACTACCACTCGCAGCGTATTCTCAGGTGTAAAAGCGGCGTGGCGGACATTTACCCGTACTCCTCCGAACTCACCGGGTAGCCGTCGCTCATCTGGGCGTTTGCCACCTCCAACTCGCTCATCCTTGGACTTGCAGAGTAACAGTTATAGTTCTCGATCTATACCTGATGCTCCCAGCGAGTCTAGCGATACGAATCGATCGTTTTCAACCTTAGAAGAACGCCAAGTCGATGCAGAGAGCGATCGCTTCCGAGAAGGCCCTCGCTCTTCTGCTAGTTACACTTACCCACCGACACGCGAGTTGCCAGATTCAGCTCTGCCCCAGGTAGACTCTGAAGGGAAATCGGTGGAACGATAAGTGGCAAACAGAAAAATTCTGTGGGACCAAGCGGAATGATCGGGAGTGGGATAGACTTAAAACCAAAGTTCAATGATGCGATTTAGGAACGTCTAGGTTGCCTCTAGAGCAATCCTGTCGCCGACTAAGGCTGCTAATTTAAACCAGCAGTCTTTTTTGCCGCCAAACTAATTCATAGGCTTAAGTAATGTGCGGTGGGCATCCCCTTGCCGAGGGTTGAGATGGAATACTGGGAATTTCTGCTACAGAAAGAGGGCGATCGCTCTTGGCTACCTCTAGAGTCACCGGATGTGGAAATTTTAGAGGGACGCTATCGAGTGGTTGCTCGCTCTAGCCGTGCCAATATAAGTGTTGAAATCCGGATCACGCATCAAGTTGCTGATGAAGTGCCACCCAAGCGGCGGGCGCAAAAGCGATTTGGCCGCACCAACAAAGATGGATTAATGGTGGTTTTCCCCTTCACCCGGATGAAACCAGGGTTGTGGGAAATTCGTTGTGCTGGCGATTTGATGTCAGATTTTATGGGTCAAAGTTGGCAGCACAATGTCTGCCTGCAAGTATTACCCCAAGAATTTGAGTCTGAGACAGATTGGGACCCTGAGTGGGAGATGCAGGATGAAGAAGCGACAGACTCCTCATCCTCACAGTCCAGTTTAGTGGTGACTACAGCCACAGCTACTCATCTAGAGCCACCGCTACAGCATGAGACAGCATCTGAGCCAGAACCAGATGTGCTAACTTCAGAGCCGGAAGTCACTACTGCCCAGTCTGAAGCTACTGTAGAAGCGACTTCTGAAGCTAGCGTAGAAGTTGCCCCAGAGCCTGTGACACCAGAGGGTGTAAACAACACGCATCAGATTCCTACGCACCAGATTCCTGCAACCGCAAACTATTCTGTAGAAAACTATTCTGTAGAGCAGTTACAGTACCTTGCAAAGCAGATCTCAGAATCGGAAGCTACCCTCCTGCCTGAGGTAGATCTAGAGAGTGCGGCGATCGCCACTCCTAGCCCAGAAATACCTGAATTCCCTGAGTCTTCTGATACTCCTGCGATCGCTGAGACGACAAGCGCAGAACTAGACCTAGAGCCAAGTTCAGAGCCAATCCCAGCAGACGATTTCCCGGTCGCTCCTGAAGGGGCTGGGGTGGCTATTCCCAATACTCTAGATCCGGCAGTAGAGCCGCCAGAGTTGGAAAACTTGCCGCTCCAGCTAGTGCTCGCTGAATCTGCTTACATGACTTCCTGGGGGCGGCCCTTCACTTTATTTGGGCGCATTGAGTTGCAAGAGCCAGAAAGCCCCACTACCGCGATCGCCAATCTCCCCGTAGCAGTTCGTTCTGGTCAAGGAGAGTTGCAGGTTTGCTTGCGCGATCCGCAAAGTGCTCAAGTTTTAGTCGAAGTGCGACAGCCTCTGACTAGCCAACCTCTGCCTTACATGTTCAACTGCACGATAGAAATTCCCCTAAGCTGCAAAACCCGATTATTGCTAGGAGAGGTCATATTTCACCGTCCAGCGATTACGACAGACCAGGCAGAATCCGCTACCTTGCACTCTGCTGACACATCTGCGGTCACTCAGTCATTTACGCTTACAGCCGATGTGGATGAGTTGCTAGATGCGATCGCTGCTGACTTAAGCGAGAACCAGTTGCTGGATTTGCGTTTATCTACAGAACCATCCGAACTGGAATCCGCAGCAGCCGACTCTGCCACAAATAATCCGCAGTCGGAACGGGCCTATCTAAACCTCTCTTTTCTAAACCTGGGAGAGCAGTCTCAAGGTAAGCAGCTATTTCACATTCAACCTTCTACGGGTTCACCGCTTCCGCCCCAAATTTATCAATCCGGTCAATCTGAATTTTCCAAGACCCCAGCTTTACCTGTCTTTCAAGGGTTTGATCCTCCGGCAACGGAGCCACCTGTAGAAGTAATAGCAGAGGCCCCAGAAACGTTTGAAGATAGTCCTGAGGTAGCCTTACAGCCAGAAGTTGCCTTGGCTTTTCTTGATCTCGACTCCGACTTAGGAGATTTGGGATTGGCAGACCCAGAGATGGATCTAATGACAACCGACTCATCTGAGACTGAGGCATCTGAGACTGAGGTATCTGAGACTGAGATATCTGAGACTGAGCCTGTGGCAACTCCAGATGAGAGCAAGGCTCCAGTAGGGGATACTACCTCTCAGGCTTTGAAGTTCCAAGAGCGCTTCTGGGCACGCCTAAATGCTTTGGTATCGGACGCTGATTTGTCTGAGTGGTTAAGGGAGGATCGCACCGACTCGTCTAATTCGGCTAGATCAGACGAACCAGCCTGGGAAACAGGCTCAACGTCTAATAACGAGGTTAAAGCCTTCCCCACCCATCCAGGGGTGCCTCAACCGGGTGAAATGATTGTGCATCCAACGGCAAGGTCACCAGAGGATCAGTGGGTTGCTCAAGAAATCGTCGTTGAAGATGAACCAGTGGTAGCGACACCGCAACCAGCAGAGCCTGAACCTGAAGTGCTTAGCCCTACTTTGCTTCATCCAGATGAATCGGTACCCAATCCGCAGCTAGAAGTGCCAGTGGGGGAATTGGTTTCTGGCAAGCCAGTGACAGTCCGAGTAAGAATGCCTGATTTGCCTTGCCGAATCTATGTCAAGTTTTGGGTTAACGATCGCCAGACGCGATCGCTGCTAGATGGCCCTCGGTGGCTGGTGGACTTTACTCCAACTGGGCTAGGAGACTTAGAGGCAACAACGCAGCTCACCGTACCCTTTGGTAGCTTAGAGATTCAGTTTGAGGCGATCGCGATCGAAATGGCAACCCAACGCGAGAGTCACAAAGTAGTAGCAACCCGGATGGTAGTCCCCCCTGACACTCCTACGTTGTCATTTCCAGAATGGGGGTAAGAGGGATACGAGATTCTCTAACCCCTAGCCTGCCGATGTTTTTGTTAAAAATCTTTAGCAGATAAGAATTTACCTATCAATTCACAGTAAATTCGGTTTTGGAACTGTGCAATTTTGCAATTTTAGATAGGAAACTTTTCTTATGGCAGCTTCATTTTTGCCCTCAATCCTGGTGCCCGCAGTAGGTCTACTCTTCCCTGCTGTGGCAATGGCTTTTCTCTTTATCTATATTGAGCGTGAAGATCCCTCAGGTATTTAATTTGGTACTAAATCAAAAGTAGCCAAACTCCAAAACCTGAAACTATAAAAAACCACCTATCTTTTAAGGGTAGGTGGTTTTTTGCGCTGAGTTTTAGCCAAACAGATGTCAAAGATTTGAGACGAGCAAAAATTTTGAGTTAAAACCAGCTTTCATTCATCAAACAGATGAGCCTAAACCAGCATAAGCTCCATAAAAGAAAAGACCTAGGACTGCAATTACGCCTAGCCCTGCCACGGTGGCAACAACCCACAGAGGAATTCTTCCAGTTCCAGACACAGCTTTTACCTCCTAATTAAAACTCAATAAAACTGGCAGAGAAAAAATAGCCAGTTGACTCGCATCCAGTTAGTTGAAGAAATAACTGGAGAACAAAATACCCAAAACGAAAACCAGCAGCAAGCCTAGATAGAGCGAAGTCCGATTCAGCTCAACAGGCTGCTTGTTGGGGTTATTAGAAGACCGTTCTGCCATTTCTTTTCCTACCGATGAATAAATTGCATAGATGCGATCGCGCCCAAGAAGAAAATAGTGGGCACTGCTAGGGTATGAACAGCTAGCCATCTAACTGTAAAAATTGGATAAGAAACGGGTTGATTGGGGGTATTGCTAGTCATGATCTAGAACCAAAATTTGAAAACAATTACTTGAGGAATTGATTGATCTGCTCTTTTGACTCGAAGCGATCTTGCACAATTGGCACTTCTTGACGAATCTGAGTGAAGTATTCGTTGGGTCTGGGAGTACCAAACACATCATATGCCAGACCAGTGCTCACAAAGAGCCAGCCAGCAATAAATAGTGCGGGGATTGTAATGCTGTGAATAATCCAATAGCGGACGCTAGTAATAATGTCGGAAAATGGACGCTCACCAGTAGTACCGGACATTTAGACTTCTCCTCTAACAACAACAGAAAGCTTAATCACTATCATACGGAACGATAGAAGCAGTCACAAGCAAGTCATCTTCTGAAAGAGCTAATTTTTGACCTCTTATGATTGCGCCATTGTCAAGCAAACTTATAATTAAGCAGACTTAACTGAGGCTTGATATTTAAGTAGGGTGCCTCTTTGCCCAATCACAAATCCTTGCTCAGGACTGAGGAAGACGATCTTGTAGAAATTACCAGGAATATTTTCTACATCTCGATCCTTTTGCCAGGTTTGGCCACCATCTAAGCTGCAAAGCAAGTTGCCACTACCACCGCTGACCCAAAGCTCGTCTGGGGTTCGGTAAGCTAGGTCTAAAAATCCCCAACTAGTCGAAGATTCGGGGCTGTTTGCTGTATCCCAGGACTCGAAATCGTTGGGCTTACTAAATTGTACCTGCCCTCCCCGCGCTAGCATCCACAGGCGACCATCTGGGGTGAAGCCCATGTTTTGTACTCGACGCGAGCTGCTACGGTTGTGCGGCTCCCAGGCTTCTTGTCCAGGTCGCCAAACTGAGTAAAAATTACCCTTGGCTGAGACCGCTACATATTGGCCGTCGTTGGAGCGAGAAATGTTACGAACGACCCCTACTGCCTCCTGAACTTCAGCTTTCCAATTTTTACCGCCGTCTGTAGTGCGATAAATGGCTCCAATGTCAGTCGTCATCTGTGCGGTTTTCGGTCCAAGCGCTAATACTCTGTTGGGAGAACCAGGTAATTTGGCGCTGAGGGGAATCCGAGCCCAAGATGTGCCGCCGTCGGTGGTATGGAGTAGTAAGCCAGGTTGTCCCGCAATCCAACCCTCTTGGCCACTGAAACTGACCGAGTCAAAGCGATACTTTTGATCGCCTAGATCTAGGTTCCGTAGTTCCCAAGTTTGGCCACCATCGTTAGTTTCGAGAAGGGTAGAATTGCTGCCTACTACCCATCCATGCTGACGATCGCTAGCAAAGCTAATATCAGCAATGGTGGCATCGGTAGGTAGTTGGACCAGTTGCCAAGGGTTGTAATCTAAAGAGCTTAAATATTGATTGCCGCAGCTAGCACATAGCATGACTACCGCTAGCAACATTACAATTCGTTTCAGTGTTCTCACAATCGAGTTCATCTCGCTTCAGCCTGTACCTGGAATGTTTTATGAATAATGTCTGAGGATTGCCATAAATCCTGCAACTTAACTTGAGAGTGCAGAGGGTTGCAGAACTGAGCTAATTATCTTTAACTCAGGGATTCTCCTGGCGATCGCTTCGCTGCCAATGCTCGCTACTTTATTGCAAACCGTAGAGGCTGAGGAACAGCAAGAACCCTAGACCTAACCCTCCAAAAATCAGCAGGTTCTTTTGCCCAGGTGTCAGTTGGTTAACCCCAAGGCCGTAGTTTAGGTTCTCCCGAAAACCGGAAGCGGAACCTGCTGGCCCAATACTGGTAAACTGTGAAACTTTGGCACTGCAAACCGGACAGCGCCAATCGACAGGCAACTCTTCAAAAGCCGTCCCTGGAGAAATTTGACGCTTATCATCCCCCTTCACGGGTTCGTAGATATAGCCGCATGCTCTACACTCATGGCGGTCTAGGGATTGAGGATCAACAGCTTGAGTGCTCATGACGAGAAAAAACGCAGGGGTGAGGATTTGACCGGAGTCGATGATTTGATCTATATAAATAGAAGACTCATTCCTGAAAATACCTCTTAAAGATTATTCTATACAAGATTTATCATTGCAACCTTTCTTAACATAACCTCATTTGGTGGTTCAGGACTCCGATCGCAACTCTGGCTAGCTAGTGGTCAGTCAATAAAAGCTTGACAGGCTTCTGGGGTAAGATAGAGCTAGTTGATCGAGTTACCCAGGCAATGCCCAAGAAATACGTTGTGTGTCTCACTGAAATAGAACGGCAGTATCTGGAG
>JAHHIL010000064.1 GCA_019358975.1 Trichocoleus desertorum ATA4-8-CV12 | reverse complement strand
CAGCCAATCAGCCTTTCAGCCAGTGGGATAGCATCTTCTCTGACTCGATGATGACGGTGGCAGCCATAGATCGCTTGGTGCATCACGCGACAATTATCGAACTGCAAGCGGAGAGTTTCCGTAAGCAAGCAGCTTTAGCTCGTTCTAAGTCTTCCGCATAGTTGTCATTTCTTTCGTCTCGCGATCTACTCTTGTTTTCTTATCTCGATCTACTGCCAAGTTCAGGAGGAATTTCCTGCAAAAAGAGCCTATGTAGTTGACATTTAACATGCTGGAGTTGCTTGACCAGAAGTACAAGCTACTGCGAGCTCATTTGCCCACCCGCAAGACCTTTTTTGATGACTTACGGGCGTTACCTGTATTTCGACAGTTGGGATCATCTGCTCACCTTCATGCTCCAAGGACTAGAGCTAGAGATCCCTCCAAATAGCAGTTGAATTTTCAAAATGAGAATTGCTGGCTGGAAACACTGCTTGATTCAGTTCTCCACAGCAAGGACACCGCTTCTCTTCGGCTTGATGTTCTCTCACCACACATCGCAATGGCGGCAAATCATGCACCTGACGCAGCAACCAATTCTCAACCTCAACCTCGCTTAGTGAGGCTCCACACGCCTCACATTGCAAAACTGGGTGTACTATCACCTCATCCACCTGCTTGCTCCATTCCAAGGTGCGGCCACGATGTCCAACTTGTCCGCCACTGGAACGCTCACCCCTCCTACGAAGGCTTTTCGTGCGTTTACCAAACCCATCACCTGATGGCGGCTTGCTACTATCCTGCTTTTGTTGATTCTCTAACTTATCTAAGCGGGCTTCCAACTGACTAATGCGCTCCAGCAAACCTTCGACTAAGGCGATGACCGCATCCTCGCCTTGAGCGTAAATCGCCCGAATCTCCTCTCGATTAATAGGCTTTGAAGGCTAGGGCTGGCTCATAAGGGCTGGCGCAAATTCAACCGCATCGCTCAAATCCTACCTGTTCTGGTTGCATCTCCCGTGAAACATCCCTAAAAACTTAAACCTGAGTAGTTACGATTTTGTTAATAATTAAACGAAGATTACTCGTTGCATAAAGAATACTTAACCTAACTGTGTGACTCTAGAAGTGAGTCTATCCCAGGTATGAATTTTTACTTATTCACAACTATTCTGGAGGTAGAGGCATAGAGCTTTTGGGTTTCTTTTGTAAAAGTCTTGAATCTTCCCCTTTGCTTTTCACGGCGCTGAGGATAGTCTTCTCATGCTTACAAATATGACCTTGTTGTTCTTACTGCCTGTGGCTTAAGCTTCGTTTAGTGTTTTAACGGCCTATTAAACTCGTCTCACACCTATTGAGCAGCTTTAGGAGGGTAAGTAAAGTTAAAAGCAAAAAGAGCCTTGAGTTTTGTTTCGGTATATTTCCGGAATGGGTAAAAAAGCCCTTGAAGCACTCATTGTAGTTTTTCTTCAGGAAATTTATAAAAGAAACCTAAAGGTTTTTCAGTATTTTTCCGGAAAAAACACAAAAGTTCTTGAAGCCCCCTAAGTATTCCATGCCCAACAGTATGTATTGACACGACAGCTTGAGTTATAAAACAGAATGTTCTTAGTTCTATCCGACAGGTAACCCATTCTGTCTAGACATCTCACATTACCAACCAAAGCCACTGAAACATACGAGCTTTTGATGTTTACAGTTGAGCTTTCAAGGTTAATAAGATTTTGAAGCATTTTTCGACTTAAATGCTCAAATTTGGCTAAGCCAAAACCTTGGAGAAGCGTACAAGCTACTTCAATCATTTTGGTGTGGCTTAGCCAAGATATCAACCATTAGTTCCTTGTAGGAAGGAGGTAGATCATGCTGGATACACTATTAGAAAAGCCATTGCAGAGCCAGTGGGCCATGCGCTCGCAGGCAGAAAAAGTGTTTAGAGATATGTTTGAGAACACTTGCCAAGCGATCGAGCAACTCGATGGCACGAAATTTGTGGAACAGCCTTGGCACCGCGATAGTAATGGGCTGTGGGTCGTTGGCAACAATAGTGCTGACAAGAATAGTGATAACACTGTTTATATTGACCGAGCGCTCCACAGTGGCAACGTGTTTGAGAAAGCAGGCATTAACTATGTATCCCTCGAAGGTACATTGCCACCCGGAATGACTTTGCAAAAATCTGGTGCTCTCTCAACCGCAGAAGCAGACCACACGACCAGCACTGAAGGCACTCCTTTCTTTGCCACAGGAGCGAGTTTCGTCATCCATCCCAACAATCCAATGGCACCAACTGTCCATGCAAACTACCGTTATTTCCAGGTGGGTGGTGGTGATCAACCGAGTTACTGGTGGTTTGGGGGTGGCGCTGACCTGACACCAGCTTATCTGTTTGAAGAAGATGCCGCTCATTTTCATCGAGTGCATAAAGAAGCTTGCGATCGCCACAACCCCTCCTACTATCCACGCTTCAAGCAAGCTTGTGATGAATACTTCTACATCCCCCACCGTGGTGAAAGCCGAGGCATTGGTGGCATCTTTTTTGATCACCTGAAAGAAGGTAGTTTTGAAGAACTACTGGCTTTTGTGACTGACTGTACTGAAGCATTTATCCCTGCTTATCTGCCCTTAGTCGAAAGACGCAAAGATCTACCTTTCGCTGAAGAGAATAAGCAATGGCAGCGCATTGTACGTGGGCGCTATGTCGAGTTTATTCTCACCAGCGATCGCGGCATCCGCTTTGGCTTAGCCAGTGGCATGGTAAATCAACAAAGTATTTTCAACTGCATGCCTGCTATAGCGAGTTGGGAATATGATGACCAACCTACTCTTGGTAGCCCAGAAGCCATGCTCCGAGAAGTGCTAAAAAGCGCTCGCGATTGGGTTTAGATCTGGAGATGCGGGTGGTTCTTGAAATGAGTCATGGAAACATCAAGAACCTGGCTGATACAACTACAACCGATGTTAGTGAAATGTTAGGAACACAATTGCTCAATATGTGGCGATCGCAGTCTGAAAATTCCGTGAAAACAGAGCAACAAGAACCGATGCAGAGCAACCTAGAAATTCGGCTCGTTCTGGCGCTCCGAGTTGTGGTGAGATATCTGCTGTTCGGACTTGCTTTGCTTTACTGCTACACCTGGTAGATCTCAAGCTAACTAGCAAAGTTCATTGTTGTGACACCCCTGAAACCAACCTTCAAAGGAGGAACTTAAGATGGTAGAACAAGTAGTAGAAAAACCCATAGAGAAAGTAGGTGCTGGCGACCTACGGATGGAAGATGTTCTGAACATGGATGCTTCCAAAGCCATGAACCTGTTCAGAAATCGCTTCATTCGCTACAAAAAAATGGCGGAAGAGATGGGAGATGCAGCCGCTTATGAAAAGATGTTGGAGAAGTATCCCGAACAGCAGAAGGCTCTGATGGGCGCATTTATTGACAATGCCACCATTGCTGAGGGCTTCAAGAAATCCATTCCCTTGCTCCGCCCAATGGGTTTTATTACCGAAATCGTTGATGTTTCCCAAAACGGCACTGACGCGGCTCTGGAGATTCAAAGAGTTTGCCCAGCCTTATCCCTGGCTAAAGAGTATGGATTTGAGTCTCCCTGCCGCATTCTCTGTGAGATGGAACAAGAAGCCGCCAGAAGAGCTTTTCCAGGCATGAAGGCAACTCTTTTGAGCAGACAAGCTGATGGTGATTGCGTCTGTGTGTTCAAGTACGAAAGACCTGCTCAGTCGGCTACTGAGTTAGAAAAGAATACTCCCAACCTGTTCGTGCAAATTGTGGAAATTGTCAGACTCCTTCCCATCCTGCTCCGGGCTGGCATCAGAATGCTCAAAACGCGCCTTTCAGACTAATCGAAATGAGAGTCCACAAACATTACGTCTCACGGCGATCTGGGGACTCTGCATCCTGAAATGAGTGGTGTTAGTCAACTTTCAGGCGATATACATCGCCAATGGAGAGATATTGTTGCCATGAACGGTGCTATTTTAGACCTAAAGCACATCATTGAAGGTGAAGTCAGCAGTACAGAAGCAGATTTGGCAGCAGTTTCTCAAGATTTTGGTGGCATTTTTGAGAAAACTCCTCAAGTGGTTATCAGACCACAAAACTCTGCTGATGTTGCTAAAGCCATCAAGTATGCTGCGGCTCAAGGTTTGACCATCTCCTCAAGAGCAGCGGGACATTCGCTCAGTGGTCAATCTTTGAACCAAGATGGTATCCTCCTCGACATGAGGAACCTGAATCAAATTCACGAATTTCACAGCGATCGCCTCTGGTTTAAAGCTGATGCAGGAACAACCTGGAGACAGATTGTCGATCGCGCCTTACCGCAAAAGGTGATTCCTCCAGTTCTGACCAACTATTTTGATGTCACTCTTGGAGGAACCCATTCAGCCGCTGGGTTGGGTCAAAGTTCCTTCCGGTATGGGTCACAGGCAGATAACTGTTTGGGACTAGAAGTTGTCACCGCGACGGGAGATATTGTTTGGTGTTCACCGGAGCAAAACAGTGAACTGTTTTATCACGCTCTCTGTGGTTACAATCAGTTCGGTGTCATTACCCAAATTCAGCATCGGCTTAAGCCCCACCGCGCTTTTACTCGAACCTACTTCCTCTGTTATGATGACTTCGACCTCTTCTTACAGGAGCAGCGTCGCCTAATTCTAGAGGATCGAGTGGATGGGTTGTTATCTCTGTTCTCTCCTTGCATGCAAGGCGTATCTAGAGCTGGAGCAGGTTTGCGGCCTCTGATTCAATGGTTCTACCGGATGCAAGTCACCTTAGAGGTGGATGCCTTCGACGATATCAATGAGCCAGAGCTGCTCTCCGATCTCAGTTTCTACCGTCACGTCCACACGGAAGAGCTAACTTTTGAGAAGTTTGTTCAGCCCTTAGTCCAGATGCCCCAGCTCCCAGGCACGGCAAATCCCTGGATTGATGTACTTCTCCCCAGTTCCGTCGCCAAGAAGTACATTGAGATTGCACTCCAACGCATCCCAAGCTTTATTGACTTTAGAATGACGCCTATCGGCTCCTTTGGCTTATTGGCTCGTAATACCAACATGCCGATGTTTGCCCTTCCTCAAGAAGAACTAATCTTAGGCTTCGGTATGTATCCCACAATTTCCAAAGCTCAGCTTCCCCCTGTTTTAGAGCAGTTGCATCATCTGACTGACTTAGCTTTAGAAATGGGTGGTAAAAGATATGTAGCAAGTTGGACAGATTTCAATCTCTCTCAATGGCGACTCCAATATGGAGATTATTGGGGCAAAGTCAATGAGATGAAACAGAAATACGATCCACAAGGCATCTTAAATCCTGGCTTCATTAAATATGAGCCTTCTATGGATGCTGCATCAGAGACTTCACAGAAACTATCTTTGGCAAATACCATCGCTGCATCTCCTATTTCTCTGCAACTGGAAGATACAGCTTTGAACTCTGCCGAACTGCCGCTGGAGTCTGCCAAATCTCAGACAAAGTTGTCTGTACAGGCGATCGCTTTGGCCGTGCTAGCGCTGCTGTTTCTACTGCTCCTCAATGAGTTCTCACCCATCTTTGCCTTACTGAGTTAAGCCATTATGGCCGCTCTAGCTGTTAGCAAGACTCTTTAAGCGGGTGTAGCTGAATCATTTCCTCACTTCAAACCATACTTCGAGCTTGGTTGCAACTTAGTAGTGCTAAGCCCAAGTTCAACCTGCTCTCGGCCATTCATGCAATTTGCACTTTATTTACCCCTGAGGGAAACCAGCCTCAAAGGAGGTTACTAACATGAATATTATTGTCGTTGGGTTGAGTCACAAAACTGCTCCCGTTGAAGTTCGCGAAAAACTAAGTATCCCTGAAAACCAAATCGGAATAGCGATCGCTCGTCTATGTAGTTATCCTCATATTCGGGAAGTTGCCATCCTCAGTACTTGTAACCGTCTAGAGATTTATATTGCGGCGCTAGCCACAGAGCCAGCGGCTCAAGAAGTAGCTGAGTTTCTCGCTGAACACAGTCATTTGTCTAGTCATGAGCTGAATGAACATTTGTTTGTATTTCAGCAACAGGCTGCTGTACGCCATCTCATGCAAGTTGCTGCTGGTTTAGATAGCTTGGTAGTAGGCGAAGGGCAAATTTTGGCTCAAGTGAAAAACACTTACAAGTTGGGTCAAGAGTGCAACGGTATCAAGCGCATTCTTAACCAGTTGTTTAAGCAAGCCATCACTGCTGCAAAACGAGCGAGAACCGAAACCTCCATTGGTACGGGAGCTGTTTCCGTTAGTTCTGCTGCAGTTGAGCTAGCCCAAATTAAAGTCCAAAAACTATCCGACTGCCGAGTCACAATTGTGGGTGCAGGTAACATGGCTCGTCGCCTAGTACAACACCTGTTGGCAAAAGGAGCAACTCGAATTGCGATCGCTAACCGTTCTGTAGAGCGGGCTCAAGAGCTAGCCAGTCAGTTCAGCGATGTGTCCATCCCCTGCTATCCTCTCACTGAGATGATGGCTTTGGTGGCAGATTCGAACTTGGTCTTTACCAGTACCGCCTCCACTGAACCTCTTCTAAATCAAGCCAAATTGACGGAGACTTTAGCTCATAACCAGCCCTTGATGCTATTTGATATTTCCGTTCCCCGCAACGTAGATGCAGATGTTAATGAATTAACTCATGTTCAAGTCTTTAACGTTGACGATCTCAAGCAGGTCGTAGCTCAGAACCAAGAAAGCCGCCAACAGATGGCCCTGGAAGCAAAAGGCATCATCGAAGCAGAACTAGAATCTTTTGCCGATTGGTACCGATCGCTAGAAACATTTTCCACAATTAGCTGCTTGCGAGAAAAAGTAGAAATGATTCGTGAGCAAGAATTAGAGAAAACTTTATCACGCTTAGGCACTGACTTTGCCCAAAAACACCAAGAACTGATTGAAGCTTTGACCCGAGGAATTGTCAACAAAATTCTCCACGAACCAATGGTCCAACTGCGGACACAGCGAGACTTAGAAGCTCAACGCCTTGCTGTTCGGACGCTACAAATGTTGTTCAACTTGAAGACAGAATCACCCCTGGCCCCTGTAGCCAAAATATCCTCTCGGACTTGAAGCGATCGCCGATTTGAGAGCTGATTGTAGGCAGGCAATGAACTGAAGGGCTGCGATCGCGCCACCCAAGCATCGATTTCACTTCACACTGACAGCCTTTGCGTTTGCAGAATTCTTTCTGCATTAAAAACAAAGAAATTCATCCAGTAGCAGGTACGAAGAATGCTCAAGAACTTTTGGTATGCTTGTGAGTTCAGCTCAGCGGTCACTAATAAGCCCAAACAAATCGTGATGCTGAATCAGAGATTTGTGCTCTACCGCGATTCCCAAGGACAAGTGGTAGCACTGAATGACCAATGTCCTCACCGAGGAGCAGCCCTCTCTCTAGGGCAGGTAGAAGATGGCTGCATCCATTGTCCCTATCATGGTTGGAAATTCCAGGCGGATGGGCACTGCATTGACATCCCAGCCAATCAACCTGGAGTTCCTATTCCTAAAAAAGCTCGCGTAGACACTTACTCCGTACAGGAGAAGTATGGTTTTGTCTGGCTATTTTATGGAGACTTACCAGAAACAGAACGCCCCCCCATTCCACTCCTCCCCGAGTTTGCAGACTCAACTCTGCATCCTATTTTCTTAGAGTATAAGATGAATGCTCACTACACTCGCGTCATAGAGAACTCTCTCTGTCCAGCTCATATTTCTGTAGTTCACTCTGATTCCTTTGGCTGGGGATTCACGCAAGATCAAAAAGTAGAAGAGTATGACGTTGATGAGGAGCCTTGGGGCGTAAGTGCTGTAATAACATACGAAAATTTCACAAAACCCAAAGGCTTTTTTAGACTTTTCTTCCAGCCATCTCGAACCAAAGTGCAGTCAAAAACTACCTTCTATCTTCCTAACATCACTAAGGTTGTGATTGACTTTGGCCGCGGAAAGCTCGTTAATTACGCGATTCACTTACCAATCGATGACAACACTACACTCAGTAAGCGTATTCAATTCCGTAGTTTCTTCACCTATAGTTGGGCCGATCCTATATTCGTGAAATTCCATCATAAGGTTGGTATGGAAGATCGAGTAGTAACTGAATCTGAGTACCCGAAACGGATACCAGAGAATCTTGCTTCTGAAGCTCATACTCCTGCTGATGCTCTACCTCTTGCTTTTAGAAAGCTGCGTCAAAAATACCTAGCGATGGGGTGGGGTTTAGAACCTAGCTCAGACAACTCAAACAATCTAAAGAGCCACCCTGTAGAGCCTACAGCCACCCTATCTATGAACTAAGTTGCATCTTTTTTGAGTTTTGGATCACTTTGGGCTTTGCTCGATCAGTACATGGATTGCAGTTAACAGTTCTTTAAAGGGTCAGTACTAATCGAGTAGATGCTATCACTTATAAACTTTGGAGAATCAAGCAGAATGCAAGAGAAAACGAAGCTAACACAGCAAGCTAACGCTCAATCCCCTGTAGCATCTCAATGGGAAATGTTGTCGCCTATTGGTACTGTTGGTGCAGATAATGATGCTTTTTTTGGTGCAGGTTTTCAGTTTAATAACGTGGTCATTGGCTTATCCGGTAATGACACCATTAACACTATCTTTGGTCGCAACGACCGAATTGAGGGAGGCCGTGGGGACGATAGTGCCATCACAGGGGCAGGCGATGACCAGATAGACGGCGGGGCAGGAAGTGAATTCGTGTTGGCTGGGCCCGGAAATGACATTATCAATGGTGGTGCTGGCAATGACTTACTGAATGGAGATGATTTCCGGACTGAAGACCTAGGAAACGATCAGATTCAAGCAGGTGCCGGAAATGATTACGTTGATGCAGGTGGAGGTAATGATGTAGCCTTTGGTGGCTCCGGGTTTGATAGAATCACTGGCGGAGAAGGTGCAGATTTACTGTTTGGTGAAGGCGGTAGCGATGTGCTGACAGGTGCTGACGGTGATGACATTGTCTACGGTGGAGAAGGAGACGACGCTGTATTAGGCTTTGCAGATAATGACCAAGTCTATGGTGACAATGGCAATGATATTATCAGTGGTGGTGCTGGCAACGACTTAGTCTTTGGTGGTGCTGGCAACGATACTCTAATCGGCTTTGATATTTTTGTTGCCCCCCAACCGCTAAGCATCCCTGGCGAAGTTGATATCTTAACAGGTGGCACAGGAAATGACACCTTTGTTCTGGGTGGAGAACTGCCAGGTGGAGTGCAGGCACTCTTCTACACGGATGGTAATCCTACTTCTGCTGGCTTAAGTGACTATGCACTCATTACAGACTTTAGCTTGTCTAAAGACAAAATCCAGCTCATTGGTTCTGCAAGTGACTACTCTTTTAGTGCCTCACCCACTGGCTTGCCTTCAGGAACAGCAATCTTTCTCAACGATGGTTCCACACCTGAATTGATTGGCATTGTGGAAGGGATAGAGCCCGACCACTTAAATTTGACTAATGCAACGCAGTTCACTTTCCTACCTCCTCCAAGCACAGCAAAAAGCATGCTTGCACCCATCGCTACAATTGGTGCAGACAACGATGGCTTCTTTGGTGCAGGCTTCGGAATTGATAACATCGTAGTAGCTGGAACTGGTAACGACACTATTAACACTATCTTTGGCCGCAATGACCGAATTGAGGGAGGCAGCGGGGATGATAGTGCCATTACAGGGGGGGGCGATGACATTATAGATGGTGGGTCAGGGAGTGATCTAGTATTAGCTGGATCTGGAAATGACGTTATAGATGGTGGTGCTGGGAACGATTTTCTCAATGGAGATGATAACGGAGATGCTCCGGGCAATGATCAAATCCAAGGAGGCACTGGAAATGACTTCATCGATGCAGGTGGGGGAAACGATGTCGTTTTTGGTGGCTCTGGATTCGATAGGATTAGTGGGCAGGAGGGTGCAGATCTACTATTTGGTGACGATGGCGATGATGTGCTGACGGGTGCTGAAGGCGATGATATTGCCTACGGTGGAGAAGGCGATGACGCTGTATTAGGCTTTGCAAATAATGACCAAGTATTTGGCGACAGCGGCAATGACATTGTCAGCGGTGGTTCTGGTAATGACTTGGTTTTTGGTGGTTTTGGTAACGATACCCTCATTGGCTTTGATATCTTTTCTCCCCAAGCATTAGTTCTTCTAGGCGAAGTGGATACCTTAACGGGGAATCAAGGCAGGGACACCTTTGTTTTAGCAGGTACACTACCAGGCAGCGCTCAGTCTGTGTTCTACACAGCAAGTGGTAATGATGACTATGCTCTGCTAGCTGACTTTAAGGTGTCTGAAGACAAGATCCAGCTGATTGGTTCTGCAAGTGATTACACTTTGGGTACTTCACCCACTGGCTCTCTGGCAGGCACAGGTATCTTCCTCAACAATGGTTCTACATCAGAACTCATTGGGTTTGTGGCAGGAGTCTCTACAGAGCAGCTAAGCCTAACCAACACCAATCAATTTACTTTTGTTTAGTCGCCGTTAAGTCAACACATCCTTTTTGAAGTTCAATAAACAACTTTTGATGTAAGGAGGACGTATGGGGAATTACACATTACTGAAAGCAGCGAGAGGTGAGGCAGTAGAGCGCCCGCCCGTGTGGATGATGCGTCAAGCAGGTCGCTACATGCAGGTTTATCGGAATTTACGTCAGAAGTATCCTTCTTTCCGCGATCGCTCTGAAAATCCTGATTTGGCAGTGGAAATCTCTCTACAACCGTTCCATGCCTTCAGACCCGATGGTGTGATTATGTTCTCGGATATCCTCACTCCTCTACCTGGAATTGGCATTCCATTCGACATTATTGAAAGCAAGGGTCCAGTATTTGAGGCTCCCATTCGCACTCAGAAGCAAATTGAGGCGCTGACTCCCCTTGATCCCGAAGCGTCTCTACCCTTTGTGAGTCAGATTCTCCAGACGTTGCAGAAAGAAGTGAATGGTGAAGCGACGGTGTTGGGATTTGTGGGCGCACCTTGGACACTAGCAGCCTATGCGATCGAAGGTAAAAGCTCGAAGGATTACGCCATCATCAAGCGCATGGCTTACACAGAGCCAACCATGCTGCATCAGTTCTTGGGTAAGCTAGCTGAGGCGATCGCAACTTATGCTTGCTACCAGATTGAGGCAGGGGCACAAGTGGTGCAACTGTTCGACTCTTGGGCAGGCCAACTCAGCCCCCAAGACTTCAAAACTTTTTCTCTGCCTTATCTGCAACAGATTGTACGGCAGGTAAAAGCCACTCACCCAGAAACACCGCTGATTCTCTACATCAACAACAGCGCAGGTCTTTTGGAACTCATGGCGCACTCTGGTGTAGATATTGTCAGTGTGGACTGGACAGTAGATATGTCCGTCGCCCGCCAACGACTGGGAGCCAGCATGGGTGTGCAAGGCAACATGGACCCTTGCATTTTGTTTGGTCCTCAGGACTTTATCCGTCAAAACATCCTGGATACGGTGCTCAAAGCGGGAACACAGAAGCACATTATGAACCTCGGTCATGGCGTGCTACAAAACACGCCAGAAGAGAATGTGGCTTGCTTCTTTGAAACCGTTAAACAACTCAACTACTCCTCACTTTTGGGCTAATTGTCATGACACAACTAAATTCCGCTGCCTCGACTGCTATCAATTCAACTCGCACGATCCGCATTGGTTCTCGGAAAAGCCAACTTGCCTTGGTGCAAACCTACTGGGTGCGCGAACAGTTGCAGCAACGCTTCCCTGACATCACCTTTGAAGTCCACACCATGTCTACCCAAGGCGACAATATTTTGGATGTGGCCCTGGCTAAGATTGGGGATAAGGGACTGTTCACCAAAGAGCTAGAACTCGGCATGCTGAACCGAGAAATTGACTTTGCAGTGCATTCACTGAAGGATTTGCCTACCAACCTGCCTGAAGGATTAACCCTGGCTGCGGTGACAGAGCGAGAAAACCCAGCCGATGCTTTGGTAGTGCAGGAAAAATATAAGGGTTGTCAAATTGATACGCTACCTGCTGGCGCTGTTATTGGCACTTCTTCGCTGCGACGACTGGCTCAATTGCGGCATCTGTTTCCCCAATACACCTTTAAGGATGTGCGCGGTAACTTGAACACCCGCCTTGCCAAACTGGATGCAGGCGAATATGATGCTCTGATTTTAGCGGCGGCTGGCTTGCAGCGCTTAGACATGAGCGATCGCATTCACCAAATCCTCCCCACTGAAGTTTCCCTCTATGCGGTTGGTCAGGGTGCATTGGGCATCGAATGTCGCGCTGATGATATAGAAGTTATATCTCTCCTGAAAGTGATCGAACATATCCCCACCCGCGATCGCGCCTTGGCTGAGCGGGCGTTCCTGCGCGAGCTAGAGGGTGGTTGCCAAGTGCCGATTGGGGTGCATACCCAACTTGATGGCGAAACATTGGCCTTAACTGGTTTGGTTGCCAGTGTGGATGGGCAACAAGTCCTCAAAGATACAGTAATTGGCTCGACCAACGACGCAGAAGAAATTGGTATTCAACTGGCCCAACAGCTACGACAACAAGGCGCACAAGCAATCCTCGATCAAATTTTTGTCACCGCAGAACGGCACTAAGACTATGTTTCCAACTCATCGTCCTCGTCGGCTTCGCAGCAATCCGCAACTCCGGCAGATGGTATGCGAAAACATTTTAACGACTCAAGACCTGATCTATCCGCTCTTTGCGGTTCCGGGTACCAGCGTTGCCAAAGAAGTGGTATCGATGCCTGGAGTCTATCAGCTATCCGTAGACAAAATTGTCGAAGAAGCCAAGGAAGTTTACGACCTGGGGATTCCAGCCATCATCTTGTTTGGCATCCCTGAAGATAAAGATGCAGAAGCCACGGGAGCTTGGCACGATTGCGGTATTGTGCAAAGAGCTGCGGCTGCGGTCAAACAAGCGGTTCCCAACCTGCTTGTGATTGCTGATACTTGCTTGTGTGAATACACCAGCCACGGCCACTGCGGCTATTTAGAAGTGGGTGACTTAACGGGAAGAGTGTTAAATGACCCCACCTTAGATCTCCTAAAGAAAACGGCTGTGGCTCAAGCCAATGCAGGGGTAGATATCATTGCACCCTCTGGAATGATGGATGGGTTTGTCCAGGCGATTCGAACTGCCTTAGATGAATCAGGCTTTGCAGACATCCCCATTCTCTCCTACGCCGCTAAGTATGCCTCCGCTTACTATGGGCCATTCCGTGACGCTGCCGAATCAACGCCGCAATTTGGTGATCGCCGCACCTACCAGATGGACCCTGGCAACGCCCGTGAAGCCCTGAAGGAAATTGAGTTGGACATCGCGGAAGGGGCAGACATGCTGATGGTAAAGCCTGCTCTGGCTTACATGGATATCATCTGGCGCGTCAAGGAAGCAACGAATTTACCTGTGGCTGCCTACAATGTCTCTGGCGAGTACTCCATGATTAAAGCCGCCGCCCTCAACGGTTGGGTAGATGAACAGCGTGTGGTAATGGAGACTTTGACCAGCTTTAAGCGGGCGGGTGCTGACCTGATTCTCACCTATCATGCGAAAGATGCAGCTCGTTGGTTAGCGAAAAGCCACTGCTAAATTAAGCGAAAAATAGGTTGGGTGAAGAAAACTCACCCTGCATTGCGAAATATTGCGTTTCTTGTGTGTATTCACTACTAAGGACATTAAGTTGGAGTCATGCCGATTTCTACGCCTCAAATCACTCAATCTACCTCTCTACCACCTATAGATGCCAAGGAGAGAGTGAGTCAGTTTATGCGGCAGTTGCAGGACGAAATCTGCCAGAGCTTACAAGCAATAGATGGTGTCGGCAGTTTCCAAGAGGATAGCTGGGAGCGCCCCGCAGGCGGCGGTGGGCGATCGCGGGTATTGCGTGAAGGAGCTGTGTTTGAGCAAGGTGGGGTGAACTTTTCTGAGGTTTGGGGTTCTCATCTCCCTCTTTCCATTTTGGCGCAACGCCCTGAAGCAGCTGGACATGGCTTCTATGCCACTGGGACTTCAATGGTGTTGCATCCTCACAATCCTTATATCCCCACAGTCCATCTGAATTACCGTTACTTTGAGGCAGGTCCGGTTTGGTGGTTTGGTGGGGGTGCCGACTTAACCCCTTACTATCCTTTTGCTGAGGATGCAGCCCATTTCCATACCACACTGAAGCAAGCTTGCGATACTCACCATCCTGATTACTATTTCGTCTTCAAGCCCTGGTGCGATGAATATTTCTATCTTCCTCATCGTCAAGAAACCAGAGGTGTAGGTGGGATCTTTTTTGATTATCAAGATGGACAAGGAAAACTTTACCGAGGTGCCGATTTAGAAGGGGTGGCAGCGACCCGCAGTAACCAGATTGGCGCTCTACCTCCCCGCAGTTGGGAAGAAATTTTTGCTCTAGTTCGCAATTGTGGACAAGCCTTTATCCCTGCCTATGCCCCGATTGTAGAACGGCGACAGGCAATGGAATATGGCGATCGCCAGCGGAATTTTCAGCTCTATCATCGCGGTCGTTATGTAGAGTTTAACTTGGTTTATGATCGAGGCACGATTTTCGGCCTGCAAACCAACGGTCGCACCGAGTCAATTTTGATGTCGTTGCCACCGTTGGTGCGTTGGGAATATGGCTATCAACCAGAACCCAACACCCCCGAAGCGGAATTGTACGAAACGTTTTTGCAGCCTCACGATTGGGCGAACTGGACACTTCCACAGAACCATTAACATGAACTTCCAAACCCTATCCAAGCCTGCAAATCGAGGCACCTTAGCGCTGATTATTGCTGCCACTGCTGCCTCAGGCGCGATCGCCTTCATGGGCATCTCTCAAGTCCAGCGTCCCAGCCAACCCACTGTGGTCGCAGAAACCCAAGCTGCGCCAAAAGTCCAGCGAGTGACGGCTCTAGGACGGATTGAGCCTGCGACCGAGGTGATTAAAGTTTCTGTCCCTGCCACATTTAGTAATGACCGAGTGGCAGAACTGCGAGTGCAGCGGGGCGATCGGGTGGAGGCAGGCCAAGTCATTGCAGTTATGGATTCCCAGGCGCGATTGCAAAACGTGCTCTTGGAATCCCAAGCCCAGGTGAAAATCGCTCAGGCTGAATTGGCCAAGGTGAAAGCAGGGGCCAAGTCTGGGGAGATTGCTGCCCAGGAAGCCGAGATCGCTCGTCTCGAAGAGCAATTGGAAGGGGAGCTTGCCACGCAACAAGCGACAATCGCGCGGTGGCAGGCAGAAGTTGAAACGGCTAATGCCGACTACAACCGCTATCTGCCCCTCTACCGAGAAGGGGCGATCGCGGCAACAGAACTGGATCGGCGACGATTGGCTTTAGAAACCGCCCAAGCCCAGCTCAATGAGGTGAAGGCCAAGCAAAGCCAAAGTGCCAACACCATCCGCGAGCAAATCAGACAAGCGAAGGCTAACTTAAATCGGATTGCGGAAGTACGTCCTGTGGATGTGCAGGCAGCCCAAGCTCAGGTAGACAAAGCGATCGCCGCCGTTAGAAGGGCAGAATCAGATTTAGCTGAAGCCTCAATTAAGGCTCCGATCTCTGGTCGCATTCTCGACATTGCTGCCAAACCCGGAGAAGTGGTGGACAGTGCAGGTATTGCTCAACTGGGCCAAACCGACGAGATGCAGGTAGTAGCAGAGGTGTACCAGACCGATATTGGGCAAGTGCGCCAAGGCCAACCTGTCGTGATTACTGGTGAATCCTTTGAGGGGGAACTCCAGGGGAAAGTCAACTCGGTCGGGCTACAGGTAACTCAGCAAGAGGTGACGAGTGGTAGCCCAGGAGAAAATCTCGATCGCAAAGTGGTGGAAGTGAGAATTCAGATTGATCCAGAGGATAGTCAACGAGTGGCAAACTTAACCAACTTGCAAGTTCAAGTCGCCATTCAAACCGATTCCTCCCTCACCAGTCGTCAGTAGCCTCTCTTCTGTCAACGAACCCATGCCATCAAAATTATTTCGCAAAACCCCTCTCGCCCTGCTGCAAATGGGCAGCCAAAAAACTCGGCTGCTTGTGGCGATCGCAGGCATTGCTTTTGCCGACTTTCTCATGTTTTTTCAATTGGGGGTGAGAGATGCGTTGTTTGACTCCCAAGTGCGTCCCTACGCCACTCTGAAGGGAGATTTATTTATCGTTAACAAACTCTCTGACAACTTACAATCGATCAAAAGTTTTCCCAGAGACAATCTTTATCGCGTCGCTGGAATGGAGGGAGTTGAGTCTATCCGCCCTCTGTACATTGGTCAGGCGAGTTGGCGTAATCCGGATAACCGAGCCAGTCGGCAAATTTTTGTTTACGGCATCGACCCCAATCGACCTGCCTTTGACCTACTGGAAGTGGAGCAACAGTTAGACAAACTCAAACTACTCAACCAAGTTCTATTTGATAAAGCGGGTCTGATTCCACAACTGGGAGATGTAACGGCCCTGCTCAAAAAGCAGAATCCCCTGCCTGTTCAGGCGAATGATTTAGAAGTCAAAGTGGTTGGCTTATTTACGCTGGGATCTTCTTTTTCCGCAGAAGGGAATCTCCTGATGAGTGACTCTACCTTTTTGCGGCTCTTTTCCCAGCGGCGAGCCAATGACATCGACCTAGGCATTATTGAGGCCAAGCCCAACGTTTCTATTGAACAACTTCAGGTAGATTTGCAAGCGATCGTACCCGATAACTTGCTGGTACTCACCTTGGAACAGTTCTCGGCTCGCGAATTTGCCTATTGGAACACAGGCTCCTCGATCGGTCCTACTTTTAATCTCGGAGTAGCCATTGGGTTCCTAGTAGGAGCTGTGATCGTCTACCAAATTCTTTATACCGATGTCTCCGACCACTTACCAGAATACGCCACCCTCAAAGCAATGGGTTATAGCGATCTGTATTTGATTGGAGTGATTTTACAAGAAGCCCTACTCCTCGCTGCTCTAGGCTTTTTACCAGGGTTTCTGCTAGCCAGCGGCTTCTATTCCTTCTTTAGATCCGTCACATTTTTACCAATTGCTATGAAATCAAGCCGAGCCATTACAGTTTTAATTCTCACGGTTGTTATGTGCGCTGGAGCAGGCGCGATCGCCCTTCGCAAGCTCAGAGCCGCCGATCCAGCAGATATCTTTTAGTGAGGAATCAGTAGCCATCAGAATTCAGAACGCTCCTCATCCTTCATCCCTCATCTTTCCCCTATGTCTCCCTATCTAGAGCAATCGCGATCGCAAAACTCTCCTGCGACTCAAGCGTTTACTACCAAGCCTGTGATTTCAGCTCATCAATTGAATCATTATTTTGGTAAAGGTGACCTGCGGAAGCAGACATTGTTTGACATTAATCTCGATATTTATCCTGGCGAAATTGTGATTATGACAGGGCCTTCTGGCTCTGGTAAAACTACTTTACTGACGCTGATGGGTGGTTTGCGCTCGGTTCAGGAAGGTAGCCTCACGATCCTGGGGCAAGAGATGTGCGGGGCTAGCAAGCGAAAAATGATGCAAGTGCGGAAGCAAATTGGTTACATCTTCCAAGCCCATAACTTGCTCACCTTCTTAACGGCAAGACAAAATGTGCGGATGTCTCTAGAACTGCATCCAGAGTATTTAGACCAGGATATCGATGCGATCGCCACAGAGATGTTGCAAGCGGTGGGGTTGGGAGAGCGCGCGGACTACTACGCCGATAGCCTTTCCGGAGGGCAAAAGCAACGAGTGGCGATCGCTCGGGCCTTAGCGAGCCGTCCCAAGCTTGTTCTGGCAGATGAACCCACAGCGGCGCTGGATAAGAAATCGGGTCGAGATGTGGTTGAGATTATGCAGCGCCTAGCCAAGGAGCAGGGCTGCACGATTTTGCTCGTCACCCATGACAACCGCATTCTCGATATTGCCGATCGCATCATTCACATGGAAGATGGACGACTGGCAGTAGCGTCCTAATTCTTAATCTGGCTCTTAACTGCACTCTTAACTGCGGAGAGAAATTGTGAGTAAAAGCGAAGAACCTAAATACACCGTATTGCAGTCCTACGGTGACATCGAAATTCGGCAATACGAACCTAAAATTGTGGCTGAAACCGTCGTAAAGGCGGAGCGGGGTAAGGCAAATAATGATGCCTTTGGCATTCTAGCGGGTTACATTTTTGGCCAAAACATATCCGTCACCCAACCCCAAAAAAGTGAAAAAATTGCCATGACCGCACCTGTCATGCAGCAAGCCGCAAGTCAAGCGATCGCCATGACCACGCCTGTCACCCAAACAGGAGACCAAAATACGAATACTTGGGCTGTCCAGTTCTTCATGCCCTCCACCTATTCAATGGCAACGCTGCCAAAGCCAAAGGACGATCGCATTAACCTCAAGGAATTACCAGGTAGTAAAGTGGCGGCCATTCATTTCTCTGGTAACGCCGGAGATAAACAGCTGCGAGAACAGGAAGCGAAACTCCGAGACTTTTTGAGCCAGCAAAGGATTGAGGCTAAAGGGGCAGCGACTTATGCCTTCTACGATTCTCCCTTTACCTTGCCGATGTTGAAACGCAATGAAGTCATGGTCGAAATTCCCTGATTTTGATGACTTTTGCTATTTACAGTCCCCATCAAGCCAACTTTTTCAATGAGTGTGATCAGGAAGCAATATGTTAGCAACAACGACTAGTTTGAATACAACGCGATCGCAAGAAATCTTTGCCGCAGCCCAAAAACTAATGCCAGGCGGTGTGAGTTCTCCAGTCCGAGCATTTCGCTCTGTCGGGGGTCAGCCGATTGTCTTTGACCGAGTCGCAGGTGCTTATGCTTGGGATGTGGATGGCAACCAGTATATTGATTATGTTGGTTCCTGGGGACCTGCGATCTGTGGTCACGCTCATCCTGTAGTGATAGCTGCTCTGCATGAGGCGATCGCCAAAGGCACCAGTTTCGGGGCTCCTTGTGAGTTGGAAAATATCTTGGCTGAAATGGTAATTGATGCCGTTCCCAGCATTGAGATGGTACGGTTCGTCAACTCTGGTACAGAAGCTTGTATGGCTGTTCTGAGGCTGATGCGAGCCTTTACAGGACGCGAGAAAGTGATCAAGTTTGAGGGCTGCTATCACGGCCACGCGGATATGTTTTTAGTAAAAGCGGGTTCTGGGGTTGCTACCCTCGGTTTACCCGATTCTCCAGGTGTCCCTAAATCGGTTACAAGCAATACGCTTACGGCTCCCTACAACGATTTAGCCGCTGTCAAAGCGCTTTTTGAGGAACATCCCAACCAGATTGCTGGAGTTATTTTAGAACCTGTGGTGGGTAATGCAGGCTTTATTCCCCCTGCGGCTGGATTTCTAGAAGGCTTGCGGCAACTCACTCAGGAGCAGGGAGCACTCCTCGTCTTTGATGAAGTGATGACAGGCTTCCGCATTGCCTATGGTGGTGCCCAAGAGAAATTTGGCGTCACTCCTGATCTCACAACCTTAGGTAAAGTGATCGGAGGTGGCTTACCAGTGGGAGCTTATGGGGGGCGGCGAGAGATTATGTCAATGGTGGCTCCCGCTGGCCCTGTCTATCAAGCAGGAACGCTCTCTGGAAATCCCTTAGCCATGACGGCAGGTATTAAGACCTTGGAACTGTTGCGGCAACCTGGAACCTACGAGCAACTAGATCAAATGACCAAAAGGCTGGTAGAAGGGCTATTGCAAGTGGCACAAGCAACGGGGCATGTGGCTTGTGGGGGGCAAATCAGTGGGATGTTTGGTTTCTTCTTCAATCAAGGTCCTGTACACAGCTATGAGGATGCTCAGAAATCTGACCTCAACAAGTTTGCTCGCTTCCATCGCGGCATGTTGGAACAAGGAGTTTATCTAGCGCCGTCTCAATTTGAGGCAGGCTTCACTTCTCTAGCTCACACTGATGCAGATATTGATCGCACTTTGGAAGCTGCCCAGATTGTTTTGTCTAATTTGTAGACTGTTGGTTAAAACAGGCAGTTGAGCAGGAGCTTCACTTCGACCCTTACAGAGATCAACGACATGCAGGCAGTAATCTTTAATCAATACGGTGGTCCAGAAGTCCTGGAGCTAGTGAATCTCCCTCAACCAACGATTGCTGCGAATCAAGTTTTGGTTCGGGTAAAAGCAGTTGGCTTAAACCCAAAAGACGCTGCTCTTCGAGCAGGAATGCTGAAGTTTCTCACAGGCAAACAGTTTCCTCAGCGAACTGGATTTGATTTCTCAGGAGTCATCGTAGCCATCGGCGATCAGGTCAACAACCATCAGGTTGGTGAAGAAGTCTTTGGTTATATCGAAGATTTAGTCGGTGGGGCTGCAGCCGAGTTTTTGGCCGTCAAGCAAGATTGGATTGCGACCAAACCCGCTGGTATCACGCATGCAGAAGCGGCTGCTATGCCTTGTACCTATTTAACAGCTTTACAGGCGTTGCGGGATAAGGCAAAACTCCAACGAGGGCAAAAGATTCTGATTTATGGTGCTTCTGGGGGGGTGGGCACAGCAGCGATTCAGATCGCCAAACATTTGGGAGCCGTTGTCACCGCTGTCAGTAGCTCTAAAAATCAGGCCTATTGCGCTGCCTTAGCCGCAGACAAAACCCTTGCCTATGACCAAGGTGATGTGTTTGAAGAGACCCAAGAAAAGTTCGATGTGTTTTTTCAGGTGCACGTATTGAGTGGCAATCTATACTCTCAAGCTTGCAAACTTTTGAAGCGAGAGGGAGTCTTTGTCACAATTGAACCCAATCCTCTGTTAGGACTTCAAGGGGTGATTCGCAAATTGTTGGGGCAGCCGCGTCTGGAAAGCCTGCTGGTCAAATCTAATCAGCAGGATCTAGAAGCGATCGCCAAGTTAACTGAGCAAGGTGCTTTGCGGCCCCAAGTTCTACAAAAACTGCCCCTGAACGATATTGCGAAAGCTCACAAACTCATTGAGGAGCAACATAGTAGAGGCAAGATCGTGCTGGAAGTTAACGGTGACTAACTGTGCTGTGAGTACCGATTAAATTGCTTGGGGTGATGTGGGGTCAGAGGTTTGCCCAGCATCACCCCAATTTTATTGAGGTGAAGTGTCAGAACTAGGCAAAGATCAAACTGCTGCTGTTGACATCACTCGCTTGAATGCCGATTAAAATCGAAGTTTCTTGACCTGCAATGCTAATCACAGTGTCGTTCAGCCTTGCCCCTACACCTTGGGCGATCGCGGCTTTATCAGCTGTGGTGTCGCCAGTGAATGTCAGAAGATCACAGCCGTCTCAAAATCGGTGATGCTTGACAGGCCTGAGGACAACGGGTGGTTGCGAGTCATGGAAAAGTACCTGTTGTTCCACTCACTTGGCTGCGAGCTCATCTCGACCGCTCATCTGTTAAAAATAAATTGCCATTTAGCATTGTCGAAACGAGGGGTAGTGGATTAAATCATTGTGGGATAGGAGGAAATATCGTGCCAGCTCCACGATCGCGTGGTTAATCCTGCCCGCTGTGCTGCTGTGGTTTTGAATCGGCTATGTTGCCAGATCCAGTTGAAGTAGCTCACCACTAGGCGAGTTGTCACTCTCGTTTGTTCCCACACCTTGCCAAACTTATTCTGTCGTCGTTCGCGTAGCGTGCCGCAGGCTTAGCCATCTTCCCGTTTGTTGCCGTATCGTTCCATTGGGGCGCTCTATTTGACTGGCAGCGCGAACAAAGCTGACGACGGTATTGTAGGCCAGTCCAGTCGTGCGACTGATACCCCGCAAACTACTCCCTTCACTGTGGGCTTGCAGCACTTGGCGAATTTGTTCAGCACTGATATGACGGCGGTAGTAGAGACTATCGAAGGATTCGGAAAAAGTTTGATGGCAAGCAGGACAGAGATAGCGTTGATGACCCTGAGGCATCTTGCCATGTTTGTGAGCTTTAGCGTGACCGCACAGCGGGCATTTCATCATTTGGCTTCCAGTTAGAGATCCCCCTTTACTCTATAAATCCCACATCATTCTGACGCACTATCGACTTTTCAATGGACAAACCACTCCAAGGCTCCCCGTGCGATCGCGGCTGGCACTGTATGAGGTCCCTCAAATTCTTGATACAGGACGTTGTAGTCAGCTCCTTTCAGTTGCGGTACGAGCTTTCGACTACAGCGATCGATCGGCAAAACTTTATCTTGGGTGCCGTGGGAGATAAAGATATGTGGATCGCCTGCTTGCCGAATCGGAGCCATGAATCCTGGTGAAAAGGCGAGTATATGGGTAAACAAATCTCCATTCATAATGCCGAGCGAGAGCGCATAGGAAGCGCCGTCCGAAAAACCAGCCACTCCGACTCGTTGAGAGTTGATGACGTAACGGCTAAAGGTTTGGGCTAAAGCGCGATCAATAAAGGTGATATCTGGCCCATATTGACCCATGATCACATCCCAAGTTGCCCGTCGCGAATCAACTGCCAAGACAATCGCTCCGATTGGATCAACGAGTTGCCGTAAAATGTTCAGTGCTCCTTCCGCATCCCCTCCTGCACCATGTAGCATCAACACCAAGGGAGCGGGGTGGCTAGCTCGATAACTAGCTGGTACGTAAAGGAAACCGTCTCTTTTTCCATCCAACTGAAGAGGATGTAGCCCAGAAATTCCAGTGACTGTAGGTTGGATTGGCCGCGATCGCAATTGACCTGTAGCGGCTGGATCGATTTGCTTTGGAATTCCCATAACTGGTAAGTTTTGATTTCCGCAACGAGATAGCTGAGAGACCGCGATCGGTAAAACACAGCCTACGATTCCAAACCGCAAAAACTGTCGTCTGGTTCGTTGAGTAGGCCAGGTAGAAAGTAAGGTATGGTTTTGCCTCATTGCGATCGCCAAGCCTCCCAGTGAGGGCAATAGCTCAGTCAAAATTACTAGCCCCAAGAATTACCCTTTACTTTTACGGTTCTCCTTTAGAAGGCCATAGCTCTGTATTTAGCCTAGGCTGTTTCCATGTGTTCAACCTGATTCTTCAGAAGGATTCAAGCTCCCCGAATTATTAACTGCTAAGGTGACACAACTAACATCTTTACTTATTGCTCTCTTTTTCTGCAAATTCTGCAATAAAGCCTACGAAAAAGATGGGGTTGCTAGAACCTAAAACAGAACAGAGATGCCCTAAGTTCTAGCAAAGTTAGCTGGGTCTTGATCTCGTCGATGTCTAACAGGAATGGTAGGCCCCTGACCATCGCCCGCTAAGGCCGCAGTTGCCTCCAATGCCTCCCTCAGCCGCTTGGCTGCATAGATGGACATGTCACGGGGCACGTTAATTCTGTCGCGTAGATATCGCAAGGCAACATCAGACCCCGGTGGTGGCAGGTAGACCTCGCCAGTCATCATGTAGGTCAGAGCGCAACGCAGGGCTTCATCAAATAATCTGTCATCGGCAGGGTTGACTCGAATAATATTGGCCCGATGCTTGATCACACGTTGCAGCGCTTCTGTACGGGAGTTTCCGGGTTCTGAATAAGCTACATCAGGTAGCCCAAACCAAGGGCCGTGATCCACCTGCGCCCGGTTCTGGAGCATTTGCGGCTCACCATTTTCCCAACAACCCCCCATTTGAGGCGGTAAATCATGGGCATGGGTATGAAAGTCGCTCTGGGTGCCGCGATAAGTGGCTCGGCTTTCCATCGCCGCAAACCAGTTTGCCAAGTGAGGATTTTCCTCCCGCAGCGAGTAGCCTTTGTAGTAGTAAAGGCTGGCATTCATCCGCTCCACATAGGGCGTAAAGACAACGTCAGCAGTACTGAACCCATCCAGGAAGTAGTGGCTTGGCGTGCTGCTTAAAGCATCCTCGACCCTGGCTACAACTGCTTTGAATTGATCCCGGTTATTCTGCTCTTGGCGAGCCGACCCTGTGGGGTAGCAAAGCCAGGTGCACCAAGCGCTAAAGAGCATCCGCTCTAGCCGTCGTAGTGGGATTACCGTTGGGTCTTTCATGCTAAATCCCAAGGGGCCAAAGACCTGTTCCAAGGCGATCAAAATGTCATCACTTTCCGTGATCATGCGTCCGTCTAGCTCAATCGCAGGTAGCATTCCCGATGGTACTTTGCGTTTGTACCAACTCTCCTTCTCCCCGTAACAGAACATGGTGACTTTTTCGATGCGGTAGGGGATCTGTTTTTCCTCCAGCCACAGCCAAACTTTTTGGCAATAAGGGCACCAAGCGTGGTTATCGCGGTATAGGGTCACCCGCACCTCAGACTCGCTTTGACCAAACAAGCGCAAACGGGCTTGAGCATTGGTAGGCCCATTAACGGTATCGATTTGAAAGTCTGTGAGGTTCTCTAGTTCAGGCCAACTGAGGGGAGTGATGGGCATGGGAGTGGGTGTCATTAGGAGATTCTGGACTAGAGAGTAGAAAGAGCGGCGAGGGCAACAAAGCTATTATTCATCAGTGACTTTACCTCTCAGGGTTTTAATCTGAGAGCGTTTGGTTTTGCTATCAAGCCGCTTTCTCTGAGAGCTGCGCGTTGGTTTACTCGGTTTGCGGGGTTTAGGAACTGCGATCGCGCCTCTAATCAGAGCTTGCAGCCGTTGTAGAGCTTCTTCTCGATTTTGCTCTTGACTGCGATGTTCCTGAGCTTTAATGATGATTACCCCTTCCTTGGTAATTCGCTGATCATTCAACTGCAACAGTCGCTCTTTATGGCGATCGCTTAGCGAGGAAGCTAGGACGTCGAAGCGCAGGTGAATCGCAGTCGCCACCTTATTGACATTCTGTCCGCCTGCCCCCTGGGAGCGAACGGCACTCATTTCAATCTCATGCTCTGGGATAGTTACAGTTTTGGAAATTGACAGCATCATTCAACCATAGCTCAAAGATGAGTCATATCGGCAGCTGAGCGGATTTTACCTCGAATACAGGGGCTATCAAAAGTGAGCAGTTAGAATCTAGCAATCACATTGCACTCACTTTCGTAAAGGACGCTAGAGAAATAGTGAAGCAGGCAACGTTATAGCAATGCTCAGTACAGGACAAAAACTTGCAAAGGTCGGACAGGAAAGGGTTTCATAAGAATTACTACATTCTTTAACCATGAAACCCTGATGCATCAGGTTACTCTACTTCGCAATGCCTTGCGTCCTCACCTCACTTGGCATGGTACCAGATTGAGCTTTCTCGCTGCTTTCCTCATGGCTCTACTGCGAGTCAAAACTGTCAACTTTGCCGAATTGGCCACGGCATTCAGTGGCAACGCCCAAACTGACTCGCATTACAAACGCCTCTAGCGCTTCTCCGCCACTATGAGACGGACTATGCCGAAATCGCCAAAGCACTGATGAGTCTGATGGCAATTCCGGAGCCTTGGGTGCTCTCGTTGGACCGAAGCGAATGGTGCTTTGGCAATTGTGTCTTCAATATCTTGATGCTAGGTGTGGTCCATGAAGGCGTTGCCTTTCCTGTCGTCTGGTGCCTCCTCGACAAACCCGGCAATTTCAACACCGATGAACGCATCAAGTTGTTCAACCAGTTTCTGGAGCGCTTTGGAGAGCGATCGCTGGCCTGCTTGAGTGCCGAGCGAGAGTTCATCGGCCAAGACTGGTTCAGCTACTTGCGGCAAGAGCCACGCACCCCCTTGCGCATCCGCATCCGCCACAATCACATCTTGGGCAAGGGCCGTCAACGTCTCAAGGTTAGCGCCGTCTTTCAAGCACTTCAGCCCGGACAGCATCAGGTGCTGCGGCACAAACGACAATTGTGGGGGCATTGGCTCTACATTGCCGCGTTGCGTCTTGAGGATGGTACCCTGTTGGTCGTTGCAACTCAGAGCGCCCCTAAATCTGCCCTCACAGATTATGCCAAGCGCTGGGGGATTGAAACCTTGTTTGGCAGCTTCAAAAGCCGGGGGTTCTGTTTGGAATCAACCCACCTGAGCGATGCGGAGCGACTCAACAAGCTGTTGGCATTGCTCTCCTTAGTGCTCTGCTGGGCCTTACTCAGTGGGGAGTGGTTGCATCAGCTCAAGCCGTTGGTCGTTAAGAAGCATGGGCGCAGAGCCAAGAGCTTATTTCGCTATGGATTTGACTATCTACGTAACATCGTCCTCAACTTGGAACAGAAAGGAGATCAGTTTTCCAAGGCTCTACAGTTTTTATCCTGTACCTAGTAGACTGACAGGTCTAAATTAGGGCAATAGACTTTACTATTCTGCCATCTCAAAAACGGGGTAGAGATGTTTCAATTTGACCCTGGCATCCTGAGTTGTAAACTTCCAAGTCACTTTTGAGGC